>CANETI010000263.1 GCA_947440715.1 Planctomycetota bacterium
AACCAGAGATCGCAAATAAGCCAACCTTGTTACCGATATCAGCGGGCTATTTCAAACACGCGTGGGATGAGCGTATACTGAGACTAAGGATAAGTAACTTATGCAATCCACGCCGTCTGATGCCTTTATTAGCGAAGTTTCTCGTGCGCAAATTCATTTGCACGCCTTCATTATGTCACTGATTTGGCGGGCATCAGATGCTGATGATGTGTTACAAGAAACTAATTTAGTGTTATGGCGTAAAATTGATGAATACGATGCAACCCGACCGTTTATGCCGTGGGCCATGCGCATAGCACAATTGCAAGTTATGGCGTGGTTAAAAACGCATAACCGCTCTCGACAACGTACGAGCAATCAGGTGCTCGAATGCATAGCGGAAGAAGCAATAGAAGACTGCAGTGATCTTGATCCACATCGCATTGCTTTAAGTGATTGTCTTAAACATCTCAGTAAAGATCATCGTCTGTTGATCGCGCAGCGCTATCAGCCAGATGGCTGCGTCAATGATGTTGCCCGCGAACGAGGTAGTTCACCGAAAGCTGTGTCTGAAATGTTACGGCGAATTCGTCAACTATTATTGTCCTGTATAGAAACGAAATTTGGTAAGGTGACTTCATGAATGACGAATTGGAACAACTCTGCAATTGTCTGTTAGATAACTCACTCAATGAAGCTCAGCATCAACGATTAGAGGATATTCTGCGCGATGATCGAATAGCGCGCGAGCGTTTCCGTAATTACATGAAGTTACATGCCGTAATTCGTCGCGAATACAGCGCGCTTGCCGCCGAGCTAGAACTATCTCAAACCAAGCAACCGAGGTCTTGGCCATGGGCAATCATCGTCCGTAGCGCAATGGCTGCGCTGCTGATGGTCGTGGTCATGATTGGCATAATTTATCCTGACCAAACCGTTAGCACAAAAAATATCCTCAGTTTAGAGTCATTAACCAATGGTGATCTGGCGTGGTCGTCAGGGACCTCGAATCGACGACCGTTAAAAATCGGAGACCAAGTACCAGCCGGTTTACTACAATTAGACGGCGAAGCCGCAAACGCAGTTTTGCAGTTTACTGACGGCACGAACCTAAGAATTTCAGGCCAAGCCGAAATCGCATTCAATGAACTAACACAAAAAAGTGTTGAACTCAAAAGCGGAATATTTTTTGCAGATGTGAGCCCACAACCAGCTGGGTTCCCCATGATAATTACGACCCCCACCGCTCAACTACAAATTCTGGGAACCGTTTTTAGCGTCTCTGCAAATGAAACGAGCACTGCGCTAGATGTCGAAAGTGGACACGTCCGCATGCAGCGTTTGGTTGATGGCCAGTCAGTTGACGTCACTGCTCAACAAAGCGCTATCGCATCACGAAATACCGCCAAAGAATTGTCTAAGCAACAACGAGTTAAACCCTCGGAGAAATGGACAAGTCATTTTTCTCATGAACCACCATCCTACTGTAAAGGTCTATGGATTACACCAACAGCTCAACAGAGCGGTTTCATCCGTGCCGTACTGTTGAAATCAGGAAAAAATAGCGACGGTAGCCCTAGCGCGTTGTACGGCATGACTGTGCGTTCACCATTAGGACGCGAAAAACCGTTCGTCCATGTGGGCCCTACATCAGTGGTCACCATGCGTTACCGAACGAACATGGCCAATCCGCAATCTTTAGTGAATGTGTTCTTTTATACACACAATATCAATGGTGGGTTTGGCGGAAATTTTGAGTTTGTATTTAATCCTTCTATTGGTGCCATATCAGATGACGGATGGCGCACCATTTCATTCCCCACTTTATCCGCTTTACCACTGATGCCAGAACGGTATCCGCATATGTCAAATATAAATATTGTTTTAATAATGCCATTTTCCACTAACGAGAAGAACCAACTCGAAGTCGCTCACATTGAGATAAATTCAACGCCATCGAAATAAACGGTCATTTTTTGTTTTTCCGTAAAGGAAATTATGGTTCATCTTATCAATCGGCCTTTATCTCGGCGTACCGTTTTACGCGGCATGGGTGCGTGTTTGGCTTTACCGTGTTTAGAAGCCATGTTACCACGGAGTCTTTCGGCTGCGGAGCATCCAAGAACGGAAAAGCCACAACGCATATTGTTTATCTACACCCCAAATGGTTACGAACAGTCGTCTTTGATGCCGACTGAATATAAACCGGGATTACAGCCAATATTGCTCACTCCGACCCTGGCACCATTAAAGGACGTGAGTTCAGATATCACTTTTATCACTGGTCTTGATCGAAAATTTGCTCCAGGCACAGGTGTCCATGCCCAATGTGGATCGTGCTGGCTTACTTCATCTGCGCCAACTGAACCGCGCGACGGAGGCTTTCCAACCAATATCTCCTTAGATCAATTAATCGCTCGGACCATTGGCGCAGACAGCTTACTACCGTCGTTGGAGTTAAGCTGTAACGACCACCCCGGCAATAAAGAAACGCATTATTTTGAAAACATTTCGTGGTATGGACCAGGGTATGCGGCAAGCACCGAGAAAAATCCACGGGCGGTCTTTCAGCGATTATTTGGCCATGAACAAGGCCCAGGAAAGAGCGTTTTAGATGCACTCAATCAAAATGCCAAACGCTTACGTGCCACATTGGGTAGCACTGATCAGGCTCGCCTGGATGAATATTTGGAGAGCATCCGGGCGACCGAACGCCGAGTGCAGCGAGCGACAACGCTCAATGCAACACAAGCACGTCCATCCATGGTCGAACCCAGCGGTATCCCAGAAAAACGTGGTGACTATTTACGCCTTATGGCTGAATTAGTGACACTTGCTTTTCAACAAGATCGCACGCGCGTAGCCTCCTTATTAGTTGATCCGGAACGTTGGGATATGCCACGGCAATACCACGACGTTTTTGATAAACCGCAAAATCACCATTCACTGACGCACACCCAGGGTGAAGACGCACGAAAAAACCTCGCGCTTATTGACCGTTTTCATGTTTCCTTTTATGCCGAAGTGGTTGCCCGTCTGAAAAAAACCAATGATGCACAAGGATCGTTACTCGACAGCACGACCGTTATTATGGGAAGCGGACTCAGTGATGGTCGTCCGCATGATTATAGTAATCTTCAAGTTCTGCTCGCTGGTGGCCGTTGGAAAACACGCGGGCACCTGCATTATGAAAAAGAACGGCCATTAGCCGATTTATGGCTGACAATCGCACAAAATTTCGGTCTCAAGCAAGATCGCTTTGCTGACAGCACAGGAATACTTCGAGATTTTCGCTAATCTGAGGGAACAGAAAGTTCTTCTAACAAAATAAACGTGGGATCGTTCATGGATGACGCTAAGGAATTGTACCTATGCGTACCTCCCTACTAATCCTGGCAGTCTTTCTTTTATCATTGAATCGTAGTTTTAGCGGCGAAGAACCGCTAAAACTATTATTTGCCGGTAGTAGCAGCATGTATTGGAATGATTTACCGCGTGAGGTCGCAAAACTGGTTGAAGGTCGAATCAGTAATGCGCTTGGGCGCCGAGTTATTCCTCAAGCTGTCGGTCGTAGCGGCAGCGATATCCGTGTGTATTGGGCTCCCTATTTTAATGATTACGAATATGGCGTCGAGCCTGGGCAATCATTTCTTGAGAAAATTCACAGCGACCGACCTGATATCGTTGCCATGATGACCGTCTGTGCCTTTATTATGGATGAGAAGCCATCGCCCACCCACGCGGCTGCTGTCACGACCTATTGCACAGCAATACGCGATGCTGGTGGCGAACCAATGTTTTACGAAATGGGATGGGGAAAAAATGAAAATGTAAAACTTGGTCGCGAGCGAATTCTAGACTTAGCAATAAAAAGTAAAATTCGTCGTTTTGCGCCGTGTTCATCAGCCTGGGCACGCGTCTATCAAGAAAGACCAGATATCCTCCTGCAGCATCCGAAAGACAATTCGCATCCAGGAGATTATGGACATTTTATTAACCTAGCTTGTTTCTATGCTGCTTTAACACGAACTGATCCACATGCTCAAATACCTCGCACTTACCATGTGTGGCCTCATGGTATTGCTAAACCAACCACAGAAGAAGAAAAAAAAGCCGAGTCCGAGCGACTCGCCGCTTTTATACCCGATAGCTATCAAGCGCGCATGGCTAAATGGATGTATCGACCCATGTCTTTTCAGCAAACAGCAACTATCGATGAAGATACCGCTGCCTATTTGGAAAAAGTAGCTTGGGAAACCTGGCAACAAATAGATCAACGACTCAATGAAACTCTCAAATGAAGGCTCGTCATAACTTTTACCAAATCGTATGGATTTCGATTTTGGCAATGTGTTTGGTTATGACGTCCTCTTCGATCTTCGCTGCGACTGAGATCTCGTCCACCGAACGATTGTTTTTTGAGCAGCAAGTAGAACCGTTATTGAAACGCGCGTGCTATGAATGCCATTCC
>CANETI010000264.1 GCA_947440715.1 Planctomycetota bacterium
ACCTTAGCACGCAGTCGAATTTATATTCTCGATGAAGTTCACATGCTATCGAACGCGGCTTGGAATGCGTTACTGAAATTACTCGAAGAACCACCAGCACACGTTCGCTTCATATTTGCTACTACCGAAGTCGAAAAAGTATTGGCCACGGTTTTATCACGTTGCCAACGCTTCGATTTCCGTGCCATTGATCTCGACGATATCGTCGCGCGACTGCGTACGATTTGCGGCACTGAAAAAGTAACGTTGTCAGAAGCCGTATTGTATCGCATCGCACGGGCAGCAGGCGGCGGCATGCGTGATGCGCAAACGTTGTTGGATCAGTTAATCGCTGTCAGCGACGGAAAGGTCAGCGAAGAAGATCTCAATTTATTACTTGGCGCGGCGCGTGGCGAAGATTTAGATTTATTAATTAGCCAATTAATTGCTGGTGAAACGGCCAAAGTTCTGGAATCATTGGATCGTATTATCTCCGGCGGCGTGTCGGCATCAACCTTACTAGAACAGCTCGTTGGCCATGTCCGAGCCATGATGCTCATTCAAACCTGTGGCTCGGCATCCCCTGCCGTCCAACGCTTGGGCATTGTCACCGCAGCAATCGAGTCGCAGGCCGCTGCCATAACAGTCGAAAAGACCATGCGCATTGCCCAGATATTAATCGCCAGCCAACAGGCGTTGCGACACGGTGTGGATCCTCGTTTACAAGCTGAATTAGCCTGTGTGCGCATATCACGCCTGGGTGATGTGTTAGATGTAGAAGGCCTTTTGCGTCGCATCGAACGACTGGAGCGCAGCGGTAGCAGCGTCAGCGCAAACCCCAGGTAGGGCCGGGGCCGTCTCATCAACGGCCACCGGCCCCAAGCCCATTACGACCAGCCCCGATTTCTTCTACGGCAGCAACTCCCGTTAGTACCGCCCGTAATTCCGTGCCGGCTACTACCCTGCCGACTGCTCCAGCGGCAAAGCCAATTGCAGTTACCCCAACTCCGATTGCACCTGCTGCTGCCGTTCCACAAACCCTGCTCTTCGATTTACAACAACGCTGGTCGGAAGTGGCCCAGGCCGCCATGCGTGACGGACAATCGGCTCTGGCTACCGCACTAACGAACTGCACACCGGTTTTATTGGCTGGTGGCACACTTACGCTAGAAGCGCCTGACGACCTCTGCCAGCGCAGCGTCGACGATGCGTTTTTATTAACGTCACTGGCTCGAGTCGTTGGCCAAATCAGTGGTTTTCTTATTCCCATACGACTGCGCTCGGTGGCTGGTGAAAACCGCACGCGCAGCGAGCGCTACCAAGCCGCAGAGTCAAATCCCTTGGTCCAAGCGATTCGAAAACGCTTTGCCGCCGACATTATTTCACGCGAACCCATTACGCGAGCCGAATGGCTACAACGACTCCAATCTCTGCAAACGCGTGATACGCCACCAGATGCCACAGATGACCCAGACGACAAAAATCGTGGCGAGTGATGCACTTTCGTAACACTGAAACAGACTGACAAGGCAGACAGACATGGCGATGGCAGCCGGACACATCTTTTCTAGGCTGAATCGCTCATGTTTGGCGGCCAATGAAACCAGCACCTATTAGCGTCGATTCGTCAGTGACGACCAATGATACCGCAGAATTGTCGGTGCACGGCCCACGCATGCCTAAACAAATTGGCCCCTATAAGATTATTCGCTTAATTGGTCGGGGCGGAATGGGTTCCGTTTATCGCGCGCGCGTGGTGATTTCCTGCCAAATTCCCATTGGGGTCGACGTCGCACTTAAGTTATTGCGCGAAACCGATGACAAAGAGCGCAAGCGTTTTGCCCGCGAAGCATCATACCTACAAGCGCTGCAACATCCAGGCATTGTTCGCGTGCTTGATAATGGTGAATATGAGGGACAACCATATATCGTCATGCAATTGGTTGAAGGCCGACATGCCGACGATTTATTAATAA
The DNA here is from genome assembly GCA_947440715.1 of Planctomycetota bacterium. Classification (GTDB taxonomy): domain Bacteria; phylum Planctomycetota; class UBA11346; order UBA11346; family UBA11346; genus BOG-1363. The sequence continues at coordinate 1,956 of CANETI010000264.1, forward strand.
GCGGGAAGCCCGTCGAACAACAATTGGTTGCCGATATTGGTATACAAGCGCTTGAGGCACTGCACGTCGCGCATATGCATGGTATTTTGCACCGTGATATTAAGCCCGGTAATGTCATGATTGGTGAAAATGGACAGGTGAAATTAGTTGATTTTGGTTTGGCCCAGTACATTGACATGGCGGAGTCACATTTGACCGCAACTGGCGCCGTGGTTGGAACACCCGCCTACATGAGCCCCGAACAAGCATCGGGCCGACGCGAAGACATTTCTCGTCGTAGCGACGTCTACAGCATGGGTGCCTGTCTTTATGAATTAGTAACCGGCCAACAGCCATTTACGGCTGATAATTCGGTGGCCTTGCTACGTTGCATCATTGAAGACACGCTCACACGGCCGTCCCATCATCGCCCCGATATCGCCCGCGATTTGGAAACCATCATTCTAAAATCCATGGCTAAAGATTGGCGTGATCGTTATCCGTCAGCCGAAGCCATGGCAGCTGACTTACGGCGTTATCGTTTAGGCTTACGCCTGCGTACAGCGCGTCCGAATTTTTTACGTCCCCTCCTGCGTTCTGCTTGGCAACAACGTGCGGTCTTATCTTTAGTTGCTTTAGTCGTTTTTATTGCCGTCAGTGCCACCACTTTGGTCCTTCGTGCGGCACTTAAACGCGCCGAACAAGCGGGCGTGGCCAGCGTGATACCCGTCATTTCTACGACTCCCCCCACGACACCAACTGGCACCAATGTTTTACCGCCAGCCCCAGTTGAAGTTGTCGATCCATGGGTGGAAACCCTGAGCCAAGATATTTCCTTAGACGAGCCCATGAGCCCGCTCGCAATAATTGACGGGGCCGTGTTGGGCCAAGATATGAAACGGGTTGCACTGCCAGCGGTTTCTGGCCCCGTTCGCCTTAGCACGTCGGTCGAATTAATCGATGCGGGTGGTGTCGTCGAGCTTATTGTCAGCGATCGTGACGTCGGCAAGGGCTATCGTGTTCGTTTGCTCGCCACGCAAACAAATGACCGCTTAGAATTACTGCGTGAAGACAAAGTGGTGCGTAGTCAAGATTTGGGACAGTTAGTTCGTGGTCGCCCACTTCGTCTCACACTCGAGCGCATCGAAGATACTCTTACGGCAACACTTGATCGACGCGAACCCCTACAATTTCGCGATTTGATTCCCATTGAGGGCATTTATGCCGACGCGGTGCATATCGCCTTTATTCCTGGGCAAGTCAAAGTTTCACACGTCGTCTTAGAACGCCAACGCAGCACACTCTACGTGAGTGCACTGGCGAAACCCGATAGCTTACGCCAATCTGGCCTTTACTCGCGCGCCAAAGAGGAATACGAACGCTTTATTAATGACCATCCTAATGCGCCGGAAATACGCGCTGCCCAATTGCGTCTCGCCTTGTGTTTAGAAGACATGAAGACTCCCAGTTACGATGAATTAGCGCTAGCCAAATATAACGAAATCGCCAGCATTTATCGCGATGATGATAATTACGTCTTGGCGGCCACATTCCACGCTTGGGGCTGTGCGCTACGGCTGGGACGTATTCAAGAAGCAGAAGAATATTTCGAAGCGATTCGTAGCGGTTATGATTTAACCTCACTCCTGCCAACCATTCCTGAAGCCACCGTTAAGGGCTTAGTAAAAGATTATCTCACGCGCGCGAACACCTTGTCCGCCACTGAACCCGATCGTGCCGTTCGTTTATTTATTGTTTGCGCCGACATTGCTGCGTACCTCAACCAACCAAAAGAATTAGCCCTCGCGCAAAGCCGCGCTGGCGAATTACTGATGCTGCAAAATCGTTATGGGGAAGCGCTCATTTGTTATCGGGCCGTGATTGATGACGAACGGGTCGACGACATCACACGAACGCGATTCCGTTTACGCAGCGCTGAGGTCGACCGCCTACGTCATCGTTTTGATTCCGCCGAAGCCACTTACCAAAGCATTATCGCGCAAACCATTCATTATGGCGATACCACGCAATGGGCGCGCTTGTGGCTAGGCGATTTATATGTGCAACGTGGCGACATTGTTGGCGCGCTGACCTGTTGGGGCAAAGGCGGAGAAATCAAAACCTTGCCAGGAAGCATCATGTACCATCTGTTGACGGCCGAACGTTCGAAAGGATTTAAAGTCGGACAACCCTACGCGAATGAAATAATTTATTTCAATGCGCGGTTAGCTCTTTTACGTGGGCGTTCCGACGATTATCGCAAACAGCTCCAACTAATCATTGATACCGGCCCAGCACATGATTGGCCGGTATTGATCGCTAGTCGTTTGCTCGAACAGCTGGAGTTCATCACGCCAGCGCCAGTATCTGCACCTTTATCGACGCAAAGTAACGCGCCATAAAGCTTCCGATTTTCAATTCCGGTTTTTGCTTACCAAACACAAAGAGCCACCGCTGAATCAGTGGTGGCTCTCCTGCTATTTTAGCGCTGAAGGTTTGGCAATTAAAGG
>CANETI010000265.1 GCA_947440715.1 Planctomycetota bacterium
AGCACCACGGTCGCCCAGAATAAAGTCGGAATTCCCCAACGTGCGAAGGTCATGAGCCGACTCCTGCTGCCTGAAAGCGATGTAAGGTCAGCGCAAAAGCACAGAACAGCGTTGCGGCAACGATACTCGAACGCCAAAGCGTCCCTACCACGCGGTACCAAGCCATTAACCAAATAATAATGAGCATGACGAGAATGCGTTCCAACATCGCAGGATTATTATGATGCCAGAACACTCCTAGCAGGGCAGCGTACCCCAATAAGCGGTACATTTTTCCGAGGTGCGGTAGCCGAGCATAAAAGCTGCCGACATCCACATGAGGAGCATCACGATAGCGCATGGGCCGGGATTGTGGACTTAAGTGGTCGGGCGCAACCCATCACGCCAATTTATGACAAGCTGCAATGTCTGCCCATGTCTGCCAATGTTTGGCTAACGGCTAACTAAAACGAAATGCCTGGAGCAAAAACCGTCCAATAATTACCAAGAACCCATGATTAATGCACTCACTGGATCTAACGGCACCCCATGTAAGGCCGCTTTTGAAATCCAGTTCATGCCTGGAGGCGTTACTTCGGAAGGCGGCACCCGCAAACGGTACACTAAGAGAAAATATGGTCGACACTCAGGTAGGCTGTCCTCGTTACAATATCCCACTAATTCGACCTGGGCATTGGTGACACCGACCAAGGTTTTCCCCGCCACCAACGCTAACTGACGTAAAGAAACTAATCCCGAACCTAATTGGCCGGCTTCTGGTGGAATGGGAGTTGCATGCAAGGCCACGCCATATTCATCAATCAAAAATTGTTCACCGCCATGATCGCGCGTCACCACAACGCCTAAGCGCACCTCTTTGGCGTCATAATTATTTTCGAGTGACGCGGGCATCGCATACCACGTATCCTCAGTCAATGAATGAAGAATGTCCATTTCGATTTTACGTGTGAAGCCATTAATGCGAAATAGCTCTCGACGCGGCATCGCTAAAACTAGTTGCGTATCTTCATCCATGGGAACATTCTCTTCATCCAGCGTTAGTGGTTGGAATTTTCTGTTTTCACTTAATTAAAAAGAACACCGAAGACACCGTTACGCCCGCCGCACGCGCATGCGCTCAGCAGCAACAATCACGGATAAATCCCGCACCGCCTGGGCGATATCACGATTGATAATCAAATAATCATAGCGATCCCACACCGTCAGTTCACGGTCGGCTTCGGACAAACGCCGACGAATAGATTCTTCTTCTTCAGTTCCACGGCTGCGTAATCGTGATTCAATTTCGGCGCGATTCGGTGGCACCACAAAAATATGTAAGGCGCCAGGGAACGTTCCGCGAATGGTGAAAGCTCCCTGCACATCAACATCTTTAATCACACTCCGTCCAATCGCGAGATGCTCCTCGACAAATGAACGCGGTGTCCCGTAACTATGTTTGCCAAATACTTGAGCATGTTCCAATAATTGCCCACGATCAACGCGGTCGGCAAATTCTTGATCGCTGACGAAAATATAATCCGTGCCATCACGTTCGGTGCCGCGCGCTGGACGTGTCGTGACACTTAGGCACCGAACAAATTCTGGATACTGTTCGACGAAGGCCTGCATTAAGGTGCTTTTGCCTGCGCCACTGGGGCCAGACAATACCACGAATAAAGCGGGAGTCTTATGATGGGGAAAAGGAAACGTGGCGGTGCCCATGGCCGCAGGCTAACGGCCAAATGAAACGCACGCAACGACGCTCACGCGGTCTGCCAGTACAACCCAGAAAAGTCTTTTGATTGATACGCTTGGAGGGCCTAAGCATTGCCCAGGCTTCCAACTGGTGGAACTCACACACTGTGCAAACATGGAATTTTTGCGACAGCTCGTGTTATATGGCATTTTAATCGCCGTTTTCTGGGGCGGAATTGTGCTGATGAAGTCTTTAGCCCGGATCGATGTACCTGTGGGTTACAGCGATGTGCGGGATCTTCCTGAATATTCATCATACCGTGCGGACCAAACCGTTCGCTTTGCCAACTACCGCGTTGGCGATGGTGTGTGTTATCGCTTGGGGTCCGATGAGGACCTCGCCATCAATTTTGGTTGGGTCGCTGGCCTCCCAGGCGACAGCTTCGCGATTAGCGGTGGTCGCATTCTGATAAACGGAAAACCGGCGGTTCACGGTGAGCCGGTCGAAATTGGCGATTGCGGTCCGGTGCCTATTCCGCGCGACCACCTCTTTATTGTGACAGATCAACATCAACGTGACAGTTTGTCTTATGGCACATTACCTGCGTCGGCGTTGATTGGTCGCGTCGGTGAACTGCCATGAGTTCCTTTATTGAAGCCTTCGGTCATCGTCGTTTAGGTTTCGCTTTCCATGTAATCGCTGCCATCTGCGGAATATCTGCTGCTTACCTGACATGGACAGCCACTGAACGCTGGCTCGGTATCTATGCCTTGGATAAAGCCCAGGTCGCAGCACTAGCGGGTGATTTCCGCGCCATGCATGATGCGGCAAAAGATGCCAGTGATTATTTACCCGATTTAGCGGCACCTGGATTATTGGCTATTGATTGGTCAGATCCACACGCCACTCCAGCCATTGAACGATTAATAAATCGTTTACCGAATCAGCAACGGCCCTTTGTCGAAACGATGCAGGCCCTGCATCACGCTATGCATCAATTACCGAATTCGCCTAGCCTGAGCGGTAGCGATGAACAATTATTAAAATCGATACATAAAACACGCCAGGGCCTACCAACTGCGCCCCTGGAATTCGTATCGTCCGATCCGCCTTCGGCACCAATCTGGGGATTTGTTGTACAGCAACAATTTATTGCCGCTTGGACTGAGGCTAACCGCAATGCGATACGAAAGACCGCCGGAAATTTACGCTTAGCTATGCCTAGTCACCCAGAGCAACGCTATGTGACATTTATTAATAATGCGCTGACCCCAGACATTAAAAACAATGTCCTCGTCGAGCAGGCGAAACCATTATCAAGCGACGTTGGCGCACTGGCTTTCACCCGTATTTTACGCCAATTGGTTACCTTAGTGCCCGAACGCAGCGCCCTATTCCTGCCGTTGATTCCACCAGATATTCGCACGCCAGCTGAAAATGCCGCATTATTAGGGAGCGATAAAACACTTGAGCAACTCGTGACCAGCGCATTAAAATCGGGAACCCTCTTGCGCACCGTCGTCGCACTCATTGAACGCAGCTTAACCGAACAGCGCTATGATTTGGCCAAGCAATTAGCGGCATCACTCAAAGAACCAGAACGCGCCACCTGGACACGAGCTGTCGCACAAGCCGCTGGTGATTTGACCACCCTGCAACAACTCACGTTAGATGCTGGATACATTCCAACCGCGTATGGGCTACAACACCAAGGTAATCACCTCCGCTTTCACCTTATTTCACCCGCCGGCATTGCACCATCGGCGGCAGTGCTAGTTCGCATTGGAACTGAGGTCATAGCCGATGAACGGATTCAGCGCTTAGGTAGTTTAGTCAATATTACGCTTGGCGAACAACGCGGTCCCGTGGTCATCACTTGTGACAAATTCACGATCTACAGCGGTACGATTCCATGATTATTTGCCAGTCCTGTGCCAACTCCAATACCTTAGGCACCATGTATTGCCGCAAATGCGGCAAAAAATTAATTGTCGATATGGCAGCAATTGAACGATCAGTCGCTAGTTCGATTAAGACTGACAATGACTCTTCCTTTCTGCGCTCCGGTCGCAGTGCCATTGCCCTCTGTTCGTTCGCTTTGGTCTGCGCTGGCGTTTATCGCTATGTTGTGGTTCCACCGATGCCACCAACCGTCATGCCACCTGCTCCCATCACGGCCTTATTTATTGATAAAAAGGATACTCATCAAATAAGCACCGAAACGGTTGCCCGTAACGAACCCTATACCGCCGCCGGTCGTTTCACGACTTGGAGACGAGTACAAAGTGCAACGCTGATTAATGCTCTCACCATAGATGCCCCACGTTTACGCATGTGGCACGATAATTTATTGGCGAGTGTTGATAACAACGGTGTGGTAAATCAGGCAGAGCCGCTTGCCGCAACCGCATTAACGGCACTCGCTTTGCAAGCTTGGCCACACGATCACAACTCACTGACCACCATCATGCGTATGCAGACCTGGTTACGGTCTCAAACAGACGGTTTGGTGCGGAAAGATCCGTTGACCTCAGCATTAGTCACCTGCGCGTTAGCCGATTGGGACGTGTTGCCACCACCAATATATGCGCAAATGGAAATCGCCTTACTGGATGGCAAAGCAGCTCCTTGGCAATTATGGTTACTGCCACTGCATACGCGCGAACAACGACCAAGCGAATTTGCCGCACTGCGAAAAGGCACGGACCATCAAGTCTGGCTTGGCCTACTCAAATTAATTGATCCGG
>CANETI010000266.1 GCA_947440715.1 Planctomycetota bacterium
AATGATCTGTGCTGAGCCACAGCTGCGCTTCATCATCGCAGGTAATCCAAAAAACATATTTACCGGTTATGGGTGGATGAATATACGCACGGGCACGCGCATAATAAAAATCTGCAACTTCACTCTTCGCCTGAAATTTGTTGGCGGTATAGGTGTTGCTGGGTTTACCTGAGACGCTCGCATCTTTTAACGCATCATCGATGGAACGGCCTTTTACATTATCCCAATGCTCAAAGGTAATTGAACCACTGCCAAAAGATTCCGAGACGGAAATACCAAGCGGTAAGGAGGTGGACGCATTCATTCCAGGATTAATCGCCTTGGCTATTAATTTATGATCGCCAGGCGCGGGTGCTTTAACCAGCATGCGAAAGGGGGGAGCAGTGATTTCCCCCAACAGGACCTCACCAGCATAAAACTGCACGCTTTTCGCCATGCCAACCACGTCCGCTTGCATAGCAAATTCTTCATTTGAATAAAATGAGGACGCGTCAACGGGACTACTCAGTTGAATGGATGGCGGCATTACGAGGTTGTCACTTTTTGGTGCTTCTAACAAGAGCCCTGAAAGGCGTCCTGTGCCAATTCCGTCAACGCTTATCGCTAACTGCTTGTTGGAATTGTGCACGGTAACGGGTCCAATTTGTGCCCACCCCGTGCGTGGCAAATAGAGTCCTGCCAGCTCAAGTTTTTTATTATTGATGGTGATGGTTAAGGCGGAAGCCGTGGAGGGTGTGGTATTTCCTAACCATAAGGTGACATCATATTCGCCGTCAGGAGCAATTTGCGTTAATTCAATTGGTCTTCCGTTGGCAGACAGACCGGTATCAAGCATGGATTTTCGATCATAATCTAAACCCGCACCACTGAGCGCACCAACCGCAGCAATATTGGTGCCGTCGCCGAGTTTTAATCCGCCGGATAATGCTTGGCGATGCGCTAACCATTTTTGCCCGTCTATATTGACCAAGTTGCCACCAAAATTAATTCCACGGACAAAGGCGCGCGGTTGCAGTAATTTTGGTGCGGCACCAGTCAGAGCAATAACGGTGGAACCTGGGGGCATCGTTATGGTGCCACTTCCATCAATTGCCGTAACCACAATCGCGCCAATAGTCGCTTGTATGACGGTACGATCTCCCTCAGTGGTCACGCTGCCACGCGCGACGCCAAAGCTAATGCGTGCCTGTACGGTGCGTAATTCCATGCCTGGCGTTGCCATGGATTGAATAGTAATTGCACCTTTATCGAGTTGCGCTTGTCCGGTGCCATCGCTTAACTTGTCGAATGCGCGCACTTCGGCTTTTGGGCCGATCACTAAGCGGGAATTCCCGCTCAGCTCAACGGTGACTTCACCTTCTCCGCTGCGAAGACCCTGGCCAGCTTGTAACGTCATACCGAGCGTCCCAGGCTTTTCCGTCGTGCCGTCGAGTAAATTAAAGTCACCTTGGAAACCTAAAATGGTGGCAATCGTTTGGCCACGTGCAGCGCTGGCTGAATGGGTGTCAGATTTATCAGAACCAAAACCCCACAGTATGACTAACGCGAGGATACCAATCGCCGCTAAGCTGCCGCCGATGAGGGCGATCGATGGTTTCCCACGTTTCCCGCGATGGCGAGGAGATTCCGAGGCACCGTAATTACTGCTGGTCTGGTGGCGTTTATTTGGCGAATTGCCGTTATTACCTTGGTGACGAGCGGTTGGTGTATTTGGAACTCGTGATTGGCGTTCCCCAATGCGATCTTGAACACGCATTAATTCACTGCCGCTACCAACCGGCATGCGCGTTGGGGCCGCAACTTGTAATAGGCTGCTTTCATTGCGCCGTTTATGCTCTATTTGTCCCATGCTATTAGCGAGTATACGTGCGTCGTCTTCGTTAAATGCGCCAAATACCGCGCGTAGCAGCATATCTATGCGCATTTGTCGAGTAAATGCTGCGGCGCGTGCCAGGTCTTTTAATAAACTAACGCTCAGTTGCTGCCGAGCATCAGGCTGAATAGAACTGGCTATGTGTAATTCTATCGTAACCGGAAATAATCGGTCATCAGGTGCGCGTCCATCCTCAGCGGTAGCGCGCCAATGGAGTAAGGCACGGGCAATAAAGAGACGGATCGCGACTTCTGCCTGGCCGCTTAATTGCATTTCGGCGGCTAAAATATCTAGCGCCGTATTTTCGGCATAGCGACGATGGATCAAAACCTGTGCCGCTTCATCTAATTCTGAGTATTTTTTATTGATGTGAGCAGCGCCGTCATTGGTAGGTGCGATCAATGCCTGCAGACCTTCCAAGCCGTCCTGTGCAACTAAATGTCGTAAACCATCTTTTGCTGCGATGGCTTGATTTCGTTCTTGTTCCAAACGGTGTTGTAGAATCACCATTGCTCGTTGTCGAATCCAAACAATGACCTGTGAGGTTGGTGGACAGGCAGCTATTTCGCGACGCACCTGCATCCAGGTCGCTGCATGGACATCTTCCATCATGGCAGGCGAGGCAGCAAAGGTGGCAATAAATGCGCGTAGGTCACGCGCGACCATCATGATCAGTGCGGTGACGGCATCGACGTTTCCATGCTTAGCTTCATTGACGAGGCTGGGAAATTCCTGAGCCGACATGCGAAAATCCCTAACGTGGGAGAAAATAAATAAACGCGAGAATCGATAAGCTAAATCTGGTAGAGTGGGAAAGGCGGGTAGAGCGGAAAAAGCGGAAAAAGCGAGAGCGCTGCCGATACCAGGCGAAGTCGTGTGGAATCAGCGTAACTAACCGTCTAAGTCTAGCATGCTCAGAGAACCTTGGCCAATGCTAATTGACCTATTAACCGGTATGGTCGTCATCAGTGTTGGGTGCAGTCGCTCAGCAAAGGCTTGTAGCGGACATCACTTACGGCGTGGTTGTCGGTTTCGCTGGCCATACCGCGCCTTGATCAATCCACTTGGTGATCAAGGCAATTTGTGTGGCGGATAAAGCAGGTTTCTTTTTCGGCATGCGTGGGTCATCTTCACCTTCAAACAGGCGAATGACGAGGAGGCTTTCCTTGCCCTTTCCTGGAATAATTGAAGTGCCGCCATCGCCGCCTTTGACCAAAAAGTCACGTGAATCCATGCGCAATTCACCTTTTTGTTCTTTGCCATCATGACATTCATAGCAATTTTTAACAAAGATCGGGTCGATGTCGCGCCAGAAATCGACTTTGTCAGGAATAGGATTCGCGGGTTTTTCGGTTGCTGGTGACGCAAACATTTCCCATGGCATAATTGGTAAAAAGCCTGGGCCATGCATTGCAACTCCGCCGTAGTGTCCGGTCAGGCTGACTAAAATCGCTCCAGGGAAGACAAAAACGCGATAGAGGGTGGATAACTTTCGTGAATCGCCGAATTGACGGGCCAAGGCAATTATGGCAACGAGGACAGCGACGATGGTCGTTGATACGCCCAACCAACGATGTAATTCAATCGTTTGTGCGTATTCACTTTCGCCTAAATTATCACCAGCCAGCATCCACCCTTGTGCTGCGGCCACCACGGAGCTGAGCGCTGCAATTACCGCTATAATAGCGACGGTGGAATCAACGGATCCTTCGCGCTTGCGCCAGCGTAGTGTTTCAATTCCCGCTAAGACCATTAATAATGCCACAGGGAAATGGACGAGCACGACATGCATGCGTCCAAATATGGTGACCATGGATGGACGGGCATCTGCGGCATCGATCGACACAATCGAGGCGGCAATGAGTAAGGATAAGTACAAGAGGCGTTTCAGCATGGGCCTTCCGCGAATGGAATGGAGGACGATTGAATTCAGCGCGTCATGCCAAACTGATCTGTTCAACACGACGTGGGGAAACTAGCGTACAAAATCGGATACGCGAGTCCGGAGGTCGCGTTGACAGATGAAGCAAGGATGATTTCTGCCGCGTTAAATCTTTTGTGTGTGACCAGACCAGTGATTTACTGAGGAAATCAGATGAAAAACGTTTTTTTTCACTCGGTCTCGGTATTGGGACAACGAGGTACTTGGGCTTTCTGAGGTTGTCACCACGATGCGCATCCATGACCGAAGATTGTTATTCTGCTGAGGTGGTGCGTCGCTGTGGTTATCTCACCAACAGCTATGCGCGGTGGTTAAAGCGACCACTGCTGGCGGATTCGCCGGTCGACCCGCTGGCGCTAACGCGGGCATTATATGAGCTAGACGCGGTCTTGGTCTCCCCTGGCACCCAGGACGATCCAGTGTTCTGGTTTGCTAATCGCGCAGCGCAGCGTTTGTGGGACATGGATTGGAAGACGTTTACGACTTTTCCATCTCGATTAAGCGCCGAGCCAGACGAGCAATCTGCGCGATCACAATTATTGTCGCGGGCAACGCGCGATGGATTTATTTCGGATTACACGGGTGTGCGCGTCAGTAGTAAGGGACAG
>CANETI010000267.1 GCA_947440715.1 Planctomycetota bacterium
GCCCGATGGCGAGGGTGTTTTTTTTGAGTCCCACTTTACAATCATATCATTTTTGAGGTAGACTAACGCTTATCGCTGTGCGGTGCCATTGGCACAGCACGATGCAAAGAAGCGCTTCGGGCGCAAAATCCCTTTGTCAGCGATCACCCAGGGCCCTAGGTTAGATGCATGCAGCAGTTGTATGAACTGAATATACGCATGTGGCAAACTGATCGCTCTGCCGAACTCGGACGGACGGCAACGCTCGATGATTTGAGCAATGGCATGCTCGATACGATGGTCGAACAGGGCTTTAGCTGGATCTACCTCATTGGCGTTTGGCCAACGGGACCATTAAGTCGCGAAGCGGCCAAACATGATGAATTGTTACGCACTTATCTCACCAGCGTGCTGCCTGATTTTACACCTGAAGACATCTGCGGATCTCCATTTGCGCCGCAAAATTACGATGCCTGTCAGTCGCTTGGCGGCAATGCGGCGCTCGCACGCCTGCGCGAACGCGCTCGTGGCGCTGGCTTATCCTTGATGCTCGATTTCGTGCCGAATCACATCGGACTAGATCATGCATGGGTACATGAACACCCTGAATATTGTGTCCGAGGAGATGAACAGCGACTGGCCGAGCAACCAAACGCGTTTTGCCGTATTGGTGGACATATTTTTGCTCATGGTCGTGATCCGTTTTTTGCGCCATGGCGCAATTCGGTGCAGCTTGATTACAGCCACCCAGCGGTTCCAGAAGCGATGATGCAAGTCGCTTCGTCCATCGCCGCAAAATGCGATGGCCTGCGCTGCGATGTCGCCATGTTATTGCTGCAAGATGTTTTCGAAAATACATGGAAGCGTCCCATGTCGCCGTTTTGGCGTCTATGTCTGGACCGCGTGCGTGCAGAACATCCGGGCACGTTATTTATGGCCGAAGTGTATTGGAATCGTGAATACGAACTGCAACAGGCCGGGTTCGATTTTAAGTTCGATAAAATTTTATATGACCGCTTACTTTCAGGTGACGCTGAATCCATTCGCGCGCATTTAAGAGCGACATCCGATTACCAAACCCACTGTGTGCGGTTTATCGAAAATCACACCGAACAACGGGCGGCAGCGCGATTCGTCAATCCCGATCACCATCGTGGAGCATTGCTCATCACCGGCATGGTTCCCGGCATGTTGTTATTTAATCATGGCCAAGAAGACGGTCGTCGTTTTCATGCCTCCTATCACTGCGCACGGCGTCCAAGCGAAGAAGGATCGACGCCGCACCGCGAGGCCTATCACGATCTCATGCACGTGTTGAGCGAACGCGCCCGCCAAGATGGTAAATGGCAATTGCTCGAACCGTTTCATCCCCACGGCAACACCCTCATTGGCGTTGCTTGGACTCTCCCAGGGCATCATGCCATCGTATTAATCGTCAATGCCAGCTGGCAGCCAGTCTCAGCATCCGTGCGAGCAGGATTATTGGCCGAACGTGACTGTCAATTTTATGACTGTCTCATTGATGGACAGCCGATGTTCATGAAAGCCAGCACCATGCAGGACGGTGGAATACCAGCGACCCTGCCGCCCTGGGGCTCCATCGTCTATCGTGTTATGGCCAATCGCGAATAATTATTTGAAAAGCTGCTCGGCTTTAATAACTGGCCTTCATTCATCATAAGCAAACACAAAAAATAGATCGCTTTTAAGGGCCTTTAATACGGGCAAGTAAACCGATTTTCGCAAATTTTTGCTTGGCTACTTCTGCGTCTTCTTTGGATGCGCCTTTGAGCACCGGTATGATTACTTTTTTCGACAAGGCATCGGCTTCTTCTTTTGTTATGCCACTCAGTTCGACCAATAATAATACGGCCTTAACACGCTTTACTTCGTCTGGAATTTTCGCCAAAAAGACTGAAAATCCAGGAGCGGCACCGACTACGGACATACGCCCTGATGCGGAACCTGCACCCACTGGTCCACTACCAGGTTCTGCCTTCGGCTGTTCTTCATCCGGCAATAAACGGTCCAAGATACTGGTGATATCATCGTTATTCGGCATGAACCCAGCATCTTCATCTGGGAACATTTCGTTGAGACGCGAAACCGCGTCAGTGTCCGTTGGTGGTGACGCAGCTCGCGGAGCCGCTGATGACATCGGCGTTGGCGATGATAATGCCTGATTTGAAAAAGGCGTAATTTCCGACAACTGCGCGCCCTGAAATTCATTTGACGCGCGCACCGCTTGGCCACTTGGTCGACTATTGGGATCCAATCGAATGGTCAATAATTCCAGCAACGTAAAGGATTTAGACGCCCCTGGAAAACTCAAAGTCATTCCAGTAAATTCGTTGGCGTATTCGGTGACATCACGTTTAAAAACTAATGGACGACGCGGCCAATCTATTTTTGGCAATTCGCTGACATCGTTCGTGGTCAACTCCATGGTTGCACCCTGTTGCTCTAATCCTGCCAACACTAAAAATAGGGCAGCGGCTTCGGCTTTGGTCAGTTCAGTGAGCAATATAATGGGAGTCGAACCAGCAATGGAAATGCAGGTGCTATCTTTCAGACTGAAAGCTCGGCCCAGCAATTGAGCAACCGTTTCACGGGAGCCCTCGGGACAGGCGCGCAAGATCAAGGAGTAGGAGGCCGACATACGTACAGTTGCCATAGTTGACGACGTTGAGGTACTGTCAATTCACCCAGACCATGCCGGCCACGAGTGTGTCGTCCGCACCATCAGGACTGGCTCAACGCCAAGTAGCGACACACTAAGAAGCATGCCGATAAAACGCCTTTCAACTCCGGCCGAAGTTTTCGCCCAAATTGATTCCACAATTGCAGCGCAAGGTAACGCCCTGTTCGTCTGTTTTGGTAGTGAAGACCCCGTAAGTGGAGAGAGCTGGTGCCCAGACTGCGTCACCGCTGATCCGGTGTTACGTTCTGCCTGCGCCTCGCTTCGCAGCGATGTCGTTCTTTATGAATGCCCAGTCGGCGAACGTTCGGCTTGGAAAAATCAGCCCACTCACCCCTATCGCATCCATCCGTTACTGCGAATTAGCCGGATTCCAACTTTAGTTTTTATCGAAAACGGCGTCGAACGCGGGCGCATAGTCGAAGGCGACTGTGCTCAACCCACTGTGGTCGCCGCTTTTCTTTCGCGATAAAAACACCACGTCATCGATTCCACTTTTGAGAACGTACCTTACCCATGGCCAAATCGCGCCCTTCGCAAGCTCAAGCCGCCCCCGATAAAGACGCCGTTCAGTTGGTGCTTAAAAATCGTAAACTACGCCACGATTATCTTGTCGAAGAATCTTGGGAGGCTGGCTTAGTCTTAATGGGCAGCGAAGTAAAAAGCCTACGTGCCGGTGATGTGCAATGGGGCGATGCGCATGCACGCTTTGAACGCGAAGAATTATGGCTTTATGGTTTGCATATTGGCGAATATCGCCAAGCCGGCGCATTTGGTCATCGGGCCGTACAGCCGCGTAAATTATTATTAAACAGGCGCGAACTAAATAAAATTGCAGAGAAACTCAAAGGCAAAGGCAAAACTATCGTGCCTGATCAAATACATTTCCGTCGTGGCTATGCGCGAATTATTATCTGCCTATCTAGTGGTAAAAATCGCGGTGATAAACGCCAGGATTTAATTAAACGTGCCATGACTCGCGATGTGGACCGCGAAATGGCTCGACGCAACAAACGCGGCTGAACCGAAAAGCAGAGCCGTCCATTCAGAGCGGCTCTGCCATTTTCAACTCACAGGTTACTTCGCAGCTTTTTTACGTGCGCGTTCTTCTTCGGCAGCTTTACGGCGCTCTTCCAATTTCTTTTGCTTTTCTTCGCTTGCTTTGATCGCGGCGTCCAAAGTAGCCTGCCAATCAGGTAATTTTTTCAGGCTCTTTGCCGACGGATCTTTTTCTACCACTTTGTACAAATCTGGATTAAGTTTAAGCGCGAACTTCGTCTGCATCCAAGCAATATCGCTGTCATTCTTAGCCAAGAATTTTTTCGCGCGCGCCCAGGCATCCTGTGCTTGCACTTCTTCGTTCAATTCTACATCCTGCAAACCAAGACCAACATCCAACGTGTAGTCACGCATCGACACCAATTCGAGTCCCTGTTTTGCGCCATTTAAGCGATACGCATAGAGCTTGCGCAATTTAACAAAATCGAGCAATAAATCATCGCCTACAATACTCGCTTGGATGTCACTGGTTTTTGCACTCTCAACCTGCTTTTGATTCACTAACGATTTAAAATAAGCCAAATCAGCAATAATACCCTTGGCATCTAACTGCTTTTTACGTGAAGCCTCATATTCTTTAAAGCCACGTTGTTCATCAGGGCTACTGTTATAAGACGTCGGAATCAGGTGATCGACTTCTAAATTACGTGACGATTTCAGCGACCACGTTTTCCCTGTATATTCA
>CANETI010000268.1 GCA_947440715.1 Planctomycetota bacterium
AGGCAGACGGCACCGCGTGGATGGCATTTTATGCTGGGCGCATGCTGACCATCGCCTTGGAATTGGCGAAATATAATCCTGCTTATGAAGACATCGCGTCGAAGTTTTTTGAGCACTATATTGAAATTGCGGATGCGATTAATCACCTTGGTGGTGACGGATTGTGGGACGAACAAGATGGCTTTTATTATGATAAGCTGAACCGCAGCGATGGTCCTGTCCCATTACGTATTCGTAGTATGGTGGGATTGATTCCCTTAATTGCGGTTGAAATCATGGACGCCGAAATCCTGGAACGCTATCCAAGCTTTTCCAAACGTATGCGTTGGTTCATCGAAAACCGTCGCGATTTATCCTCGTATATGAGTTGGATAGACACGACTGGTGACCCGAATAATCCTCGCCGTTTATTGGCCATTCCTTCGCGTGATCGTTTGCTGCGTGTGTTACGTTATGTATTAGATGAAAAAGAATTTTTATCGCCATTCGGCATTCGCTCCTTGTCGCGTTTTCATGCTGAGCATCCATTTGAGCTGGAACTAGGCGGTGAAACGAATCGCGTTAATTACGATCCGGGCGAATCCACCAGCGGCTTATTTGGTGGCAATAGCAACTGGCGCGGACCAGTGTGGTTCCCGATTAATTATTTATTGATCGAATCGTTGGAACGCTATCACGCTTATTATGGGTCAGCATTAAAAGTAGAATGTCCAACGGGGTCAGGAATCATGATGGACCTGGGTGAAGTGGCTCGTGAACTGTCGCGGCGCTTAGGTTCACTCTTTCTACCCGATAAAAACGGGTGCCGTCCTTGTAACGGTAGTGACCAACGCCTGGATCAGGACCCGGATTGGAAGGATATGGTGTGGTTCCATGAATATTTCCACGGTGACACTGGCAAAGGTTTAGGTGCTAACCACCAAACTGGCTGGACTGGTCTTGCGGCTTTATGCTTGGAGCGTCTGGGTGATACCGGAACCCAAAAGATCTTCCGAAATCGGACACGATAATAGCCACGTTAAGGAATCATCATTTAAGATCGTTTAATCTGGATAATCGTCGCCTCCTCTGGTGATAGACGTACCGAGTGTCACTATTAGACCTATTAACGGTTACAACGGTACTAGCTTGCCGGGGTACGTTACGTGGGATCTCTACCGATCTCGCTAATCGCTAGGTCTGCATTTAGACAAAGGACTCTGCATGTCGTTTCGCTCGCTCTCGCTGTTTGTTTGTGTGATTGCCTTTTCGTACCTCAATTTTGCTGCCGTCGTGACCGCAGCGGAGCCATTCGATATTAAAGCCGGTGACCGAGTGGTGTTGCTGGGAGATACGTTCTTTGAACGGGAAGGGGTGTCGGCAGCCTTAGAGACGCGTCTGTATCAGCGTTGGGCGCCGAACGCCTTTACGGTGCGTAATTTATCATTTGCCGCTGATCGCCCAGATGGCGTGTCGCGCGCGAGCTTTGATCCGCCAGAAGCGGGTAAGAAGCGTTTGCATGAACAACTGACCTTAGCCAAACCAACCGTGGTTATTCTTGGTTACGGCATGGCGGCGAGTTTAGAAGAATTAACCTATGGCAGCGGTGACTCAGCATTAAATCCTGACCCTGATCGTTATGGCCGTGATTTTACGTCGGCGCGATTTGCCAAGGATTTAACCGAGCTCATTAAAGCCATTAAAACAATCAGTGGGGATCAGGTACGCTTTGTTTTAGTTGCGCCAATTCGCCATGAAGACCTGCGTAAAACGCGTCCGCAATTACCAGACCCCACTGCGCATGAAGCGATGCTGGAACGTTATCGCCAGGCCATTGCCGGAGTCGCATCACAGTTTGGCGCGCTGTACATCGACACGCCGAAAATAATTGGCAGCACGCTGATTACAGAAAATGGCATTCATCCGTCAGGCGAAGGATTAGAACGCTGGGCTGATGGAATTGCTGGTGCTTTAGGATGGAACGCCCCAGGTTTATTGACCCCAGCAGCCACCACGGCCTTGCGTGCCGCGTTACAACGGCGCAATGATTTATTTTTCCATCGCTGGCGTCCAGCGAATCATACGTACATATTTGGCTTTCGTAAACATGAACAGGGACGTAATGCCAGTGAAATGGATCAATTTGATGCCTTGTTAGTACAAGCCGATGCGGTAATCGCCGGTTTAGTCGCCGGCCAGCAGCCAGCGGGTGTGCCGGTGAAACCAGCGATTGTACCAGTCAATACCGCCGCGCCGGATCCTAAATTTATTCTGGGTAAAGATATCTCTGCGACGTTGTTCGCAGCGAATCCCATGATCAGTAAACCACTGCACTTGGCCTTTGATGGTCATGGCCGCATGTGGGTCGCATCGACCCCGATTTATCCGCAAATTGAACCAGGCGCGATGGCGACGGATCGCATTTTTATTGTAGAAGACACCGATCATGATGGCGTTGCCGATAAGTCCCATGTTTTTTCTGCTGATTTATTAATTCCTTCCGGCGTAGCTCCGGTTGAACGTGCCGATGGCGCGATGGCGTGCTATGTCGGCGCGTCGACGAATTTGATGTTGTTAACCGATACGAATGGCGACGGCAAAGCCGATCAGCAGCGCACGATTTTATCCGGTTTTGGCTCCGAGGACACGCATCACACGGTGCACACCTTATATTGGGGCCACAATGGCCGCCTGCATTTCAACCAAAGTATTTATATTCATACGCATTTGGAAACACCGTGGGGCGTCGTGCGTTTGAACTCGGGTGGTGTATTTGCTTATGACCCAAACAGTGAACGAGTGGAAGTGTTGATGAAAGGTTTATGCAACACCTGGGGACATCAAAATGATATTCATGGACAGTCGTTTTTTACGGATGGTTGTGGTGGTGGTGGAATAAGTTGGGCTTTCCCAGGTGCAGTCATTGCGCCGAGTGAAGGCGCACGTGGGACGATGCCCAGTGTGAGTCCCGGATCATATCCGAAATTTTGTGGCCTAGAACTGATTGATAGCCCGCTGTTTCCCGCCGATTGGCAAGGTCAGGCGATAACCTGTGATTTCCGCGCCCATCGCATGGTGCGCATGAAGATAACGGATTTATCCCCAGGACGTTCTGGTTATGTCACCAACGATGAACCAGATTTATTACGTACTGGTGATGCCTGGTTCCGTCCCATTGATGTGAAACACGGCCCAGATGGTGCGCTCTACATCGCCGACTGGACTAACCCGGTTATTAATCATGGCGAAGTCGATTTCCGCGATCCACGTCGCGACAAAGAACATGGCCGTATTTGGCGCGTTGCGCCAACCCAATCGAAACCCCTGGCGTGGACCGCAGTCGCGGGCCGCAGTTTGAGCGGTTTATGCGATGGTTTATTATCGAATAATACCTGGGAACGTGATGTATCTCGGCGTAATATCATGGTACGAATGGACGATGAAGTCGTCGGCACGTTACAATCGTGGGCCACCAAAGTCGGTACCGCCGCCGCTCGCCGTGAAGTAGCTCATATTTTTTATGCCGCAAATAAAACAAAGCTGGCATTGGCAGCGTTGGATCGGAGTGATCCAGGTCAGCGCGCCATTCTGGCGCGTTGGTTGGGACGCGATGCCGCACCCGACAGCTTAGCGGAATTAGCGAAACTCGCCGCCGATCCAGTGCCACGCGTGCGTTTAGAAGCCATGTCCGCATTAGCGCGCACACCCACCATCGCCGCCGCAGAAGCAGCTTTAATAGCCGTCGCGCAAGTCCCAGCCGATGATGTGTATTATAATTTTTCCGTGACGCGCACGATGCGAAGTGTCGGCGAACCATGGGTTGCGGCATTAATTGCTGGCACTTGGCCGATTGCCGGCCGCGAAGCAGTAGCCGTGCAGGGATTATTATCGTTGCCAGCAGACCAAGCTGCAGCGGCGACGGCCAAATTAGTTAGTCAGCAAAAAACACTCGCGGTGCAACCGTGGTTACGTTTAATTGCCCATGCGGGTAACGCAGAAGCCGTGAGCCGATTATTTGGCGAACTCCCAGGAACGCTGGATGCGGCGGGACTCAGTGCTGCATTGCAGGCATGTAGCGATGCCGGCCAACGTGGGGTGGCAGCGCCGACAGCACTTAATCAATTATCGACTTATTTAGATCATGCGGATGTCAGCGTGCGGCGTGCGGCAATTGGTGTCATTGGCGCCTGGCGTCAAAATGCTTATGTGACACGCATCAGTAACCTAGCTAACGACGAAGCATTACGTAAAGAGGTGTTAGCGGCATTACAACGCATTGGTAAACCAGCAGTGCCGGAATTGGAACGCTTGTTAACAGAGGCGAAAGATGCGGGTGTGCGCAATGTGGTATTGGGCACCATTGCTAAAATAGATGGCCAGGTGGCACTAACAGCAGCACAACCATTATTAGTCGCGGCAAAATCCGATCACGAAGCAGCA
>CANETI010000269.1 GCA_947440715.1 Planctomycetota bacterium
ACGCCGTAGCGGAAATGCTCAAAGAAGCATTGCGGGAATTACACGACGATAAACCACGGATAAAATCTATGAGCGCGTTTCCGTGGATCATGGAAGAACAAATCTGCGGGAACTGGCATTAATATTTAATTGAGTTAGAATCGGTATAACAAAGCTGATGCTCGTGTAATTTCACAGGCGGAACATTAGATCGCGCTTTTAGGCACACCACCGAAATGTCGATTGGCCCTGTTTTCTATGAACAACCAGGAGGTATCAGCAATCGTCAAACGCCAGCGCCGCAGCCTGTAACGTTTGATTTATTTCTGCCGTCCCATGCGCACTGGACCAGAAGGCCGCTTCGAATGGGCTCGGTGCTAGATAGACGCCGTTGCGATACAAAGCCAGACAGAATTTTTTCCAACGTTTTGTGTCGCTCTGTAATGCGTCTGCGAGCGATAAAACGGGTTTTTCGCTAAAGAAAAAGCCCCACATGGTTCCACTTTGTGCTAATTGAATAGGAATGTTCCGTTTTGCGGCAAGATCACGTAAACCGGTCAATAAACGAGTTAATTGAGCCGCCTGTTGTGGGTAAAAATTGGTTTTGGCGACTTGTTTGAGGGTTGCTAATCCAGCGGCGACAGAAATCGGATTTCCGCTTAAAGTACCCGCCTGATAGCAGTTACCGAGTGGAGCCAGATGAGCCATCAGGTCCCGACGACCGCCATAAGCGCCAACTGGCATGCCGCCACCAACCACTTTACCCAAACAGGTCAAGTCTGGCTGCACCTGGCATAATCGTTGGTAACCACCCCAAGCCGTGCGAAAGCCAGTCATGACTTCATCAAAGACCAGCAAGGTGCCATGCGCATCGCAAAGTTCCCGTAAACTCTTGAGATAACCTGCCTTGGGTAAAATTAATCCCATATTTCCAGCCACTGGTTCGATGATAATCGCGGCTATGCGGCCACGATTTTTACGAAAGACACGCTCCATGGCAGCCACATCATTATACGGCACCGAAATGGTGTGGGCGGCAAAACTGGCAGGAACTCCAGCGGAGTCTGGTTGGTTTAAAGTAGCACAACCACTTCCAGCCGCGACCAACAGGTAATCGGCATGGCCGTGGTAGCAGCCGTCGCATTTAACAATGATGTCGCGGCCGGTTGCGGCGCGGGCTAATCGCAACGCACTCATGGTCGCTTCGGTGCCGGAACTAACCAAGCGTAATTGATCCATTCCCGGTAAAGCTTTGCAAATCAGGGTCGCTAATTCAGTTTCGCTCGGAGTCGAAGCTCCAAAGCTAAGTCCTTTTGTAGCAGCCTGTTGAACAGCCCGTACTACTTTTGGATGTGCATGACCTAAAATCAGAGGTCCCCAACTGAGCACATAGTCAATGTAGCGACGGCCATCTGCATCAGTAAGATATGCGCCTTTCCCCTGAACGATAACGGGAGGAGAACCGCCTAAACGATTAAAGGCTCGAACCGGCGAATTCACTCCGCCTGGGATTCGCTGTTTAGCCGCAGCAAAAAGGCGACGTGAACGTGGACCAGCTACCGAGGATGTTTTCGTCATAGCGGTTTCGTCGCAAACTTCTCTGCTCTGCGCAAGAACGAAGTCGCTAACATCACATAATGTGTACACAGCATAAACCTCGTCTTGCGGGAATTCAGCCTTGGGCCTATCTTACCCATGTGCTTTACCTCGCTAGTAACAGTCCTCAGCGTGCGATGCTTCTGCAACGTGCGCACATTTCCTTCACGGTAGTTTCTTCGTCTTGTGACGAAGAAACTATAACAGCGCCGCATCCGCAGGTCTTAGCGCTCGAGCGCGCTCGCGCCAAAGCGCAGGGTGCTCAATTGCCCGTTGAGCAGCGTAACGACTCACGCTCGGTGGTCGTCGGCGCTGACACGGTGGTCGCCTTGGGTATGACCGTCTTTGGTAAACCGCGTGATCGCGCCGATGCGGTACGCATTTTAACGAGTTTACAAGGAACGACGCATTCCGTTTTCACTGGTCACTGCTGTCTACGAACAACAAATGGACAGGAAGCCGCCAGTATCGCCGTCGCTAAAATTACTATGCGGCCTATGTCTCAAGATGAAATTAAAGCCTATGTCGATTTAGGCGAAAGTGACGGTCGCGCTGGCGCTTATGCGATTCAAGAATCAGGCGATCGTTATGTGACCGATTTACAAGGCAATTGGGACACCGTGGTCGGTTTAAATGTCGCAATGGTCGCGCGTCTCTATCGCGAATGCACGGATGCTTGGCCAGACGGATATCAACCATGATTGCGATTGTTTCAGATCTGCATTCCAATTTAGAAGCCCTTGAAGTAGTGATGGATCACTGCGAAAAATTAGGCGTTAAACAGTATTTATGCTTAGGTGATGTTATTGGTTATGGACCGGATCCCTACGCCGTTAGCACCATTGCACGCAAGACTTTTTCCGCTTCGCTGATGGGCAATCATGAAGAAGCACTGGTTACTGGTAAACATCGTTTTAATCCACTCGCAGCACGTGCCATCGATTGGACTCGTGAAGAATTAGGCTCACGCGCGGAAGGAATAGAATCACTAGATTGGTTTCGCCAACGTCAACCTTTTGTGCTTAAAGGAAATTTATTATTAGTTCACGGATCAATATATGACCCTGTCCATGATTATGTTGACGAACCAGAAAATCCGGTCGAATCACAACAAATGATCGACACACTCAGCCGTGATTTTTCTGGCTTCGATATTTGTTTCGTTGGTCACAATCACACCCCCTTCATGGCTACCAAATTAGGCATCATGGTACCACATGACGGACACCGCACCTTTCGCGTACCAAAGGGCCACAAAGCCTATGTCTGCGTTGGCAGTGTTGGACAACCACGTGACCGTGATAATCGCGTAAGCTTTGCCACTCTGGACGAAGATCGCCTGACCTTTCATCGCTTAAAATATGATATTCAGAAAACGCAGACCAAAATTCTCAAAGCAGGTCTCAATCGCTTTCTGGCCGAACGGCTCGGCGAAGGACTCTGATTCCGACTGAGTGGACTTGCCTCTGGAGCAAGCCCTCCACCATGCGCCCACCTACACGTCATGTCGGTGCTTTAAGGAGATGTCATGGAACGTTGTGCGCTTGGCTTAATTGGATGGGGTACGGTTGGCGGTGGCGTCGTGGAGATTCTCCAACGCGACCGACAACTGTTCGTGGATCGCTGTGGATTAGATATTTTCGTCAAAACCATCGTCACTCGCACCCCTTCTCGAACTCGCTCTCAGACGGCAGGCGATGCTGTGGTCACCGATCAAATCGATGTCCTACTTCGGGATAAAGAGATTCGCACGGTCATCCATTTGGTTGGTGGAACGACTGCCGCCCGCGATTTATGCGTCGCTTGTTTGAAAGCTGGCAAACACGTTGTTACTGCCAATAAGGCGCTTTTAGCAGAATTTGGTGATGAGCTTTTTGCTCTGGCTGCCGAGCGAAAAGTGACCATCGCATTTGAAGCGGCTGTTGCTGGTGGCATCCCCATCATTGCCGCCCTGCGCGATGGTTTGGTTGCTAACCGCATTGAAGCTATTTATGGCATCCTGAACGGTACGTGTAACTATATACTTAGTAGAATGACGGAAGACGGTAAAGGCTACACCGAAGCCCTAAAAGAAGCTCAAGAGCTCGGCTACGCGGAAGCTGACCCCACCCTCGACGTCAACGGCACTGACACCGCACACAAGCTCGCCATTTTAGCGCGCATCGCGTTTCACGGTCGTATCCCCGTCTCAGAAATACGCTGTGAGGGGATTGATAAGCTAACAGCACAAGACATCGCTTCGGCAAAAAACTTAGGCGCGCGCATCAAACTGTTAGCTGTCGCTAAACCTGGCCCGAATGGTTTGGAGTTACGTGTTGCTCCAACATTAATCCCAAATGATCACCCCTTAGCACACGTAAGTAAAAACTACAACGGTATTTACGTTCTCGGAAGCGCAGCAGGTCCTACCCTCCTAGTTGGTCAGGGCGCAGGCGCTTTACCAACCGCGAGCGCTGTTTTGGCCGATGTCGTCGATATTTGCACCGGCAGCTATCAAAATACCGCAGCGCGATTCCATTTCTTTACCAGCGCAAATTCAGTTCCTCTTTTACCAGAAGCCGACGAAGTCACTTGTAGCTACGCACGATTCGCCGTGCCCGATCGACCAGGCATCTTGGCTGGAATTACCTCGGAATTAAACAAAAAGGGGGTCAGTGTGCTGAATATGCATCAAGGTACGCCCAATATCCAAGGACAAGCCCTCATTGAAATTTGTACGCACGCCGTTCGTAGTAAAGATTTCTTTGAAGCCATTAATACCATTGATCGCCTCAATATTACCGTTCGTCCAACGGTAACGCTCCGCCGACTCTAACAGTTCCACGTGGA
>CANETI010000270.1 GCA_947440715.1 Planctomycetota bacterium
CCAATCCAATGGGCCAGATCACGTAAGCGTTCCATACCAGAACCAGCCAGGGACATAATTCCTTCATCAACGCCTTCAATTAATGCTGCGGCAAGGCCAAGCCAATACGAAGCAATATTACTACCTGCTGATGGACCAGCAATTAATCCAGGCCAACCCGTGCCACCCAGCGCTTTAGCACGTAAATCCTTGAGCGCTGTTTGTAGAGCGGGAGCATCCGCAAATTTATCACCACAGGCACGTACGGCATGTTCTAAATAACCCTCTTCCAAATGCCCAAAATTCAGCTGCGGAATAGTAGTTAATCCGTGATCTCCATGCATCACGACAATGAGCATGCCTTGCGCAGCGGTAAACATCTCACGCGCTTGTTGTTGTGCTTCCGCAGGTGACGCCCCCTGGCCCTGCAATGATTTGGCGACATCCGTTAGCGGTCCGGTTCCATCAGTCAAAAATTGTTTTATGTGTTGGCGCAAAGACGGTGAAAATGGGGCCAAGAACACCGAGTGAAAATGCGATTCACCGGCTAAAAGCGAAAAAGGATTAAACCCGCCTGTTTGCGCCAGCTTCTGGATTTCTCCCGCAAAAGCGGACATATCATCGGGTTGACTTGCCATCGCGTGCTCGCTTATTTGCTAAACAAGAAATGCATGACATCGCCATCTTGCACTAAGTATTCTTTGCCTTCAGCACGTAGTTTACCCACATCCTTACAGCCTTTTTCGCCGTTATATTTCACATAATCGGCATACGCGGCAACCTCAGCGCGAATAAATCCTTTTTCGAAATCCGTATGAATAACACCAGCTGCCTGCGGCGCTCGAAAGCCTTTAGAAATCTGCCAAGCACGCACTTCTTGCACACCAGCGGTGAAATACGTCGCCAATTTTAATAAATCATAACCAGCACGCACTAAACGGTCGACGCCTGGTTCGGTCATGCCCAAATCCGCCATGAACGACTTTTTGTCTTCGTCAGGCAGCATGCATAGTTCTTCTTCGATTTTACCCGAAATGATAATGGCCTTCGAACCAATTTTTGCGGCATAGGCAGCCACGGCCTCACTGTGATGATTACCATTGGTAGCGATGTCGCTTTCCAACACGTTGCAAACAAACAGCATCGCTTTTGCCGTAATCAAATGACAATCAGCGATGTGAACATTTTCCTCTGGGGTAAGTTCCAACGCGCGTACGGGCTGACCATTTTCAAAAGCGGCCATGATTTTTTGTAAGGTCGGCACGGCTGCCGCTGCTTCTTTATCTAATTGTTTACGCTTGTTGCAGCGCTCCAATTTATTCTTAACCGTTTCCATGTCTTTCAGGACCAATTCCAAATCAATCACTTCAATATCGCGCACCGGATTAACGCTGCCATCAACATGAATAATGTTTGGTTCGTCAAAGCAACGCACCACGTGTAATATGGCATCGACGTTTTTAATGGCGGACAAAAATTCGTTACCCTTACCTTCTCCTTTTGAAGCGCCTTTGACCAGGCCAGCAATATCAACCAACTCAATTTGCGTCGGTATGACTTTATTGGTTTTGGCAATTCCCTTCAGCACCCACAAACGTGGATCGGGAACGGTGACCATGCCCGTGTTTGGCTCAATGGTACAGAACGGGTAATTAGCGGCTTGCGCTGCCTGTGTCTGCGTCAAGGCGTTGAAGATTGTGCTCTTACCGACATTCGGCAGACCAACGATACCGCAATTGAATCCCATAGATGCTCCGGTGGCGCGGCAGCATAGGGCCATTCGCATCGGGGCCAGAGGTGATCCCCGCCTGGGACTTGGCCGTGTTAAAACACCGTTTTAACTGAATAATTCGCGATTTACCGCCGAGTTGCCCCGTGACGTTCAATGAATCGTTTAATTGGACCTTTGGTAAAGTCATTCAATCGCGGTTCGAGGGCAACCGCCAACGGTCGCAACAGCGTCGGACTGAGGTCGGTGGCATCGAACACCGACGTCATCAAGCGATGTTGCAATAACGCATCACTCTCGATGGCCGTCTGCCCGAAAGCTTGAGCGCGAACGCGTGCCACTAATAAGTCACGGCATGCCGTTTTTTTACCTTCATCAAGATCGCGCATCACGGCATGTATCGCAATTGAATCAGTGGTGGTAGAAAAATACGCCGTCCACGGTTGGCTGTCAAAATCAGCGATGAATGCTAATTGTCGCAACAACAAATCACGTGCGACGAGCGGCGGAAGAGTCATCAGATTTTTTAGCAGTGGTCCTTCTGCTACCGTTGAGACGCCAGTTAATCGACGCAACAATTGTAAATTTTGTGGAATCGTTGCTTCTGCCAATAATAAATCCACGTCTTCATCTCGCACATGCATTAATGCCAATTGTCGCATTGATAACGTACTTGCTAGCGCACGGGCAGCGAGCAGGTCTACTGAATCCGCCGCTGGTTCGCTGGGAAAACAACGAGCGTACAAAGAAGTTGTTTCAATCACATCACCTGCACTGTGCACCGTCATTTTTCCTTCCTTTACCGAGCGCGACCATTGTAACGCCATTCCATCGATTTTATCCGCATTTAACCAAACTACATCAAGAGCCGAAACCGTTGCCATTAATCCCAATAAACCTGGATTATCTAAACTGCCAACTATTTCCCAGGGCATCACCGCCATTCTTGATACGCCCATTGGCGTTGCAGATAACACGCGAGTTCCTGGTAATTGACCGACCACCTTACCCGCCTGATTACCCAATGGTTCGCTCCACCACGCAGCGCCACCACCTAAAGTCAGAATTAACGGTACATCTAAATGGCGACAGAGCGACAATAACGAAGCAATGCTCTGTTTATCTCGGGTCAGTGTCGGCGCTAATAAACCAAGTTCCCACCAGGCGCAATCCGTCGTACCAATCTGCCAAATACTTAAATCACGCGCTATGGTTTGAGTCGCATCGTCGTTTCCTAATACAAATGGCAGTCCAATATTTCCCCAACTAACTCCTTTGGGCCATTGAGTCAAAGTTGCGCCAAGGCGAGCGGTCGCCTTGATCATAATTTCAGACGAAGATGGACGATTTGCTGATGGAATACGCGGCATTACCAGGATCGGAATATCCGTCTCCCATCCTCCGCTGCCAAAAGCCTCTACCGCCGCAAATCCATCCGCCACTACGACTTCTATCGCACCTTCAAGGCGCGTGGCCATGGCCGAAATATCTGCTTTTTGTGGCCAATTTGCTAATCCAGCGACGACCAAACGCGTTTTATCTGCCGATGGATGTCGATTCACCGCGACTAAATTCCAGGAACGCTCACCAACACGCAGGACAAAAGCGCCCTGCTGCAATTGATTGGCCGGAATAACCCAGCTCAGAATCGTACTTGGCACTTGATGCAATAAACGCTCTTCGCGAACACTGGGGCTGATGGAACTCATCGCCTGATCTGCGCACAGTAGCGCAATATCGCTCATTAAGACTCTTCCAGTCAAACGAACCGTCACATGCCGTGAACCATCTTGGCCGCAGAGCACCCACGGATGCGGTGCAGCCACCATAGGTTCAATCATTGGCGTTGTAGATAACGACGAACCTGTCGTCGCCGTCCACAACGGCGACGCAAAACACAGCAGCAAACCAAGCCACCAGCTTCGCATATCGTACTCTTGTCGTACTCTTTGCGAACACTGTGCCAACTTAGTGAAAGGATAAAAAACGATGCCGCCAAATGACGCACGCCACAACCCTAAAATATAGCTGAACTACAGGATTATTATGGCTGAGCGATGGTTGTCAGCGGAACATCAGTCACGACCAAGCGCAGTCCCACCGAATCTTGCGTTACTTGAGTGGCACTATTGTTGATGGTCTCTGGTAGGCAGGCCGCTCGCGGCATGGTCCAGGCTCCACCACACCACCACGCTCCATCTTGATTGGTATCGGCTACCCACTCACCAACATTACCAAGCATATCTGACAAGCCCCATTGGTCGCGACGTCCACCTCCGACCGCGGTTGGAGTTGAGCCATTTTCGGCGGCGTAGGCCAGACGCACGAGATCACGCGTGTCATAACCACGCGCCGTTCCACGCGCCACAGCCTCGACACCTTCAACTGCGCTAATCGCCGTATAACGCCACTCAGCCAACGTAGGCAAACGCACCATCGCGTTACGGTTCTCTAACTTAAGTCGTTCATTACATGCTGCCATGAAACGATCACAGTCGACCCGACTTGTCCGGTGGACCGGTAAATCATCACCACGATGTAGGCTAGGATTTCCATTACTGAAAAAACCACCCATGAATTCCGTCCACATGATTTGTGGCGTTTCAGTTTCAGCGAGCCAAAAAGATTCGACCACGCGTATGGGCTTACCTGCACTCGACATGACAGACCCAGCTGGCAAATACCGTAAGCG
>CANETI010000271.1 GCA_947440715.1 Planctomycetota bacterium
CCGTAGCGGAAATGCTCAAAGAAGCATTGCGGGAATTACACGACGATAAACCACGGATAAAATCTATGAGCGCGTTTCCGTGGATCATGGAAGAACAAATCTGCGGGAACTGGCATTAATATTTAATTGAGTTAGAATCGGTATCAGAAAGAAACGAGAATACATCCGGTTGACGCTGATATAAATTTACCTTTACCAAGTCATCTGAATCTAAATTAACTGGCGCTTCAGGCATGCCCTAGCGTGAATGCGTTGTTGTCTTCGTCCAGTGACGTCATTGATCTTAAAAACAACCATGAGGTCTTTGCGTTCACACCTGCTGTGCTTTTCCGTCACTGAGGTACGTCACGCGGTAAACATCTTTACGTCGGTCTACCCATGTGCGCACCGATCCATTGGTGCGGGTGCTTTCCGTTAATCCTAAATCCACGTCGTGGACGATCATGGTTTCACTATTGGCCGTGGCCTCTGCAGCAATTCCGTCGCGGGCAAATGGTATATCTGATGGGGTGAGAATACAGGACTGGGCGTAATGAATATCTGCACCGATGACCTGGGGAAGATTTCCGCAGGCACCACTTAAAACACAGTAGACATTATTTTCTACGCAGCGTGCTTGCGCACAATAACGCACGCGCAAATAGCCGGATCGCAGGTCGGTGTTGAAGGGTACGAATAATAAATTCGCTCCTTTGGCGACGGCAATGCGGGTGAGTTCAGGAAATTCAATGTCATAGCAAATCACCAGCGCTATACGACCGCGGTCGGTGTCAAATACTTCGATAAGTTTGCCCGGCTCGACGCCCCAAGCTTTCTTCTCGCTGGGAGTAATATGAATTTTTTTCTGTTGCGCGACACTGCCATCACGGCGGAATAAATACGCCACATTATACAGTCTATTTTCTTCGACGGTCAGGTGCGAACCTGCGATAATATTGATGTGGTATTGAGTGGCAAATCGGGTGAAGGTTTCTACGTAGGCGGGAGTAAATTCGGTGAGACGACGCGCCGATTGGGTCGGGCGTGATTCCTGCACCAACGCTAATAACGGATTGGTTAATAATTCTGGGAATAAGACAAAATCTGTTTGGTAATCCGCGGCGGACTTAACAAAGAATTCGCAGCGCTGGGCGAATTCTGCAAACGAGGAGACGGCACCCATATCGAACTGCACAGCGGCCACGCGTACGGGGCCTTTCCAGGCGGTAAATTTCGGTTCCATATTTACGCGGGTCTTGCGCTTCGTCTGCGGTTTGGGACTCATAATTTAACCTATTAAATGGTTACACGAACCAACATGGTGCGAAATGAGATCACCCTGGCAACGCCGCAAGAACGGCCTGCATGGTTGGCCAACCGTTCCAATCACCGACGGCGATGCCTTTATCACTCCAAGGACGCGTGCGTCCTGGTTCGGTCAGTCCAAAAATTCCTAGGACCGGCACATCAACTGCCGCTGCGATATGCATCGGGCCAGAATCATTTGCCACGACGCGGCGAGCACCGGACATCACGGCGGCATAGGCTCCGAGTCCTAAACCTGGCAATAATTTTGCGCCGGGTAATGCGGCGGTGGTGGCTTCCTCTTCACCGGGTCCTGGGCATGCCACGACCGTTTCACCCGCGTCAATTAATCCACGACATAACAAGGGAAAAGATGGCCACTGTTTTGAACGTCCCGCAATCGTGCCGACGGCCAGCGGACACAGGACGGAATACGGCTGATGAATCTGTGCTGATTGTAATGCTTGAGCTGCAATCGCACGATGTGAGTCAGTTAATGGCAATGGCGTAAAAGGAATCGGTTCGGTTGGAACCGGCAAATTAAATCGCTGCAAGACACCGACGGCTAAACGCCAAAATGAATCGACCTCATGAATTTTATCAACGCGATTTAATCCCTGTCCGAGCAGCAGGCTGCGGAATTCTTTGCGGTAGCCCACTGCCTTGATGCCACCCAGGCGCATTTGCGCAGCGCTGCCCAGTGAATTGGTAAAAAGCACACCGTCCCGACATCCCGTCGCGCGCCAAGCTTTAGCCGAGGCACGTAAACCTTTAGGTAATTTTGTGACGGTCATTGGTAAGCCAGCGAGTAAATCACTGGCCCAGCCTTTACCCATGGCATGCAGGGCAAAACCACGTTGCTGTAATAAAGCCAAAGCGGGTAAGGCCATGACGACATCGCCAACCCAATTCGGCAGGCGCACAGCAAGTGGAATTGGAGTCGGGAGCGTGGTCATGGCGTGGCGCGCAGAATGGCAGTCAGTTCGGCTAAAGGAATCCCCTCCGCCGTGCAACGCAGCCACAGGGTTCCGGTAGCCGCGCACATCTCACCATCTTCACGGGTGCTATCGCCCAGGTGTAAGACATTCGTTGGGGCAACATCCATCGCTTCACAGGCCGCCAATAATGCCGCTGGATCCGGTTTAGCGCGACCAACCGAAGCGCTGGTGATAATGGAGACGAACGGACCTAATTGTAATTCATCTAATAAGGGGAATAAACGTGCATCGAAATTGGAGACCACCGCCATCGGCAGTTTCGCTGCAGTGATCGCAGTTAAGGCTGCACGCACCTGTGGTAAAACTCGCCAGCGACGTGCGGTGGAGAACGTATCATATAATTCACAACCAATTTCGTACGGTAATGGCTGGCCAAATGTGACGTCAATGACGGAAAACCAAAAACGCCGTGCATCTTCGTCATTTATTCCATAAGGCATGGCCCATTGGCTACGCACCTGGGCAAATGCAGCGGGAAATTCTTTTTCCAACTGCGCCGCATCGGCATCAAAGCCAAAAGCATTAGCGACTTCAGCGTAAACTGCGCCGACCGATGGAAACGGCACGATTAAGGTACCAGCAACATCAAGCGTTACGGCTCGAATCACCGGCAACGATCACAAGCCAAGGACATTTTCCATGGTGTAGCGTCCAGGTTTTTGGCGACCAATAAACGCGGCGGCTCGTAGTGCACCTTTGACAAAAATATCCCGGCTATGGGCCACGTGCGATAACATGATGCGTTCACCATTACCAACGAAATAAACGGTGTGGTCGCCAACAACGTCGCCCATGCGTAACGCGTGAACGCCAATTTCACCTTTGGTGCGTGCGCCAGTTTGGCCCATGCGGCCATGCTTCAAATCGGTGCGCGAACGATGAGTCGCGGCGCAAATGGCATCCGTAATGCCAAAGGCCGTACCAGACGGCGCATCTACTTTTTGATTGTGATGAGCTTCGACGACTTCGATGTCGTAATCGAGTCCGAGCGTGCGCGCGATTTGCGCGGCGACGCGAAACACCACGTTCACACCAACACTCATATTTGGCGCATAAAGGACAGGCGCATGTTTTGCAGCAGATGAAATACCCTCTTCCAAATCCATCGGCGAGATTCCGGTGGTGCCGCTAACCAATCCCATACCGTGCTTGGCGCAATGGGCAGTGAGGCCTTTCCAGCTACCATGATTACTGAAATCGATGACCACGGCTCCTGGCTCAATCGGCATTTCTACCAAGAGCGGTGCATCGCAGGGAATGTTCAGATCACGCAGACGACCAACCACTTTGTCGACTCCCGCTATCACGCGCAGGTTTGCGTCTTCCATCGCTAAAGAGATGATGCGTGCGCCCATGCGGCCAGCAGCACCGTGCACAATAATTGGCACTGGTTGGTTGGAGGTGGTGGGCATGCGGTTGGAAGTCGTGTTGGCCATGGGTGGGGATAATGTAAAGGTCGTCGCGGGAGGCTAGAGGGATCATGCGATTGACCGCAGACACCTAGCACGGCATGACACCCACCGCGAGGTGACGATGGATTGGACTCCCTGGATTATGCTGCCGGTGGTCGGTGCTTTGATTGGCTATGCAACCAACTGGGTTGCCATCCGCATGTTGTTTCACCCGCGAAAGCCCACCTGGGGCATGCAGGGATTACTGCCACGTCGCCAAGCCGAACTGGCCAAGAGTGTCGGTGACGTGGTTGGGAACGAATTAGTACCAGTCGATGATTTACTGCGTGGACTCGACGACGTTGATCTTACACCACATTTGGCCGAGTTATTGGATCAGGCCATCAGTGCGAAATTAGAAGACCTTCGTCGCATTCCGTTAATTGGCGGCTTGGTCACGCCTGAACGTATCGCGCAAATTCGCGATTCGGTTTTGCGCCAACTCAAAGACAAACAACCCGTACTGATGGAACGCTTTAAACAAGTGGTGAAGGAACGTATCGACATTCGCAAAATCGCGGAAGAAAAGCTTGGCGCGTTTGATCTCGAACGTTTAGAGAATATTGTTAATCGTGTTGCGAATAAAGAATTTCGCGCGATTGAATTTTGGGGATTAGTCCTTGGTTTTATTATTGGCGTGGCGCAAGCTGGCTTACTGGCC
>CANETI010000272.1 GCA_947440715.1 Planctomycetota bacterium
AAATTTGAGTAACTGGCGATCCTATCGCCCCCTTACCTAGCATAAAATTATCCGAAAGCTTGATACCAACCCAACCTTCATCTTTTTCCTTGTACAGTAGCCAGAGCGCCTTGGTATTCCCGGGGTAACACCGCTTTAGGCTACTTCTATGGACCTTCCCCCACCCGCGCTTGATCAGGCCTCCGCTCTGCGGCTGCTGTTGGCCAATCGATCCATGCTACTGGGGTATATCAATGCCATTACTGGGGATCCGACACTAACCGAGGACGTCTTTCAAGAGGTGTCGCTGGTGGTGATGAATAAGTATGCCAGCGTCACCGACAATGATGGTTTCCGTCCCTGGTCACGGACCATCGCTCGATTTCAAGCGCTCAAGGCGGTCAATCGGCGACGCTCTTCGCCGCTCATTATGTCGGGTGAAATAATTGATCGTCTTGATCAAGCCTGGGATGAGCGTGAACGCGATAATCCACGTTCCGCGTCCATCGCTGCGTTAGAGCACTGCCTCAGTAAATTAACGCCCAAAGCAAAAGAACTGGTGCAAATGCGATATCATCAGGATTTGTCCGGACAAACTATCTCCGAACAATTAAAGAAACCGCTCAACACTATTTATGTCGCATTGAGTCGCATTCATCGCTCACTGGGTGAATGCATTCGCGGTGAAATTTCTCGTCGTGAGGCGCAGCATGCGGAATAATTCCAATCAACACCTGAACCGCGAAGAAAGCCATGACGCGGAAAAAAGCAGCGACCAGAGTGATCCGAGCAACCAGAGCGAATTTGAATGCCTCTGTTTATTATATTTGGATGGCCTGGCCAACGAAGAACAGTTAGCCAAATTTAATACTTATTTACACACCCAACCAACAGCGGCAGCTCGCCTCACGGATATTGCTGAACTTCATGCGCAATTGCGTGAACTTGGTCGTTCGCACACCGCCCAGCCAATCGTCACGAACTTACCGCTTAATAAACCCGCCTTAAATATACGACCGCTTTCGCGACGCCATGCTTCACCTCATCGTCACTCTCCTTTTACGCCCAAGCGCCTAGCTTTGGTCGCGGTTATTGCCATGACGGTCGGCGCACTGGCCTTGTCGGTTTTCATGCAATCGCCAGGGCATCGCCTCGTCATTGAAGGTGGAGACGTCGAATTAACTCGTGCAGGAAATAAACAAACGATATCACAGACGATGTCGCTTTTACCCGGTGACCAATTAGCGACTCGCGTTAATAGCCGAGCCACGGTTACCACCAATGACGGCAGTAGAATTATCATCACACCGAATAGCCAGCTCACCTGGCAACGCGATAACGTCGCCATTCATCTTGACGCCGGATCGGTCATTGCCGACATAACACCGCAACCGCCAGGTAATCCCTTCTTAGCCGACACGAGCCACGCACGAATTACCGTTTTAGGGACACGCTTCTCGCTGACCGCTGATCATCAGGTGTCCATTTTAGATGTAGATCATGGAAGCGTCCGTTTGGGAAATCGTCACGATCAACAAACCGTAATGGTCGAATCACAACACAGCGCCGGCACGGCTGGCACAGGCGCCCTAACAGCGGTTGCGCGTGCTCCAGCACGCGCCCATGAAACCGGTTTAACCGGCGATTATTTTAATCATCTCGATTTTACCCAATGGTCCTTCCGCCGCACTGACGCGCAAATTGATTTCGATTGGTTAATCGGTTCACCCGACCCCCGCATTGCCATTGAAACCTATGCGGTGCGTTGGCGTGGTTATTTAATCCCACCGATTGATGCCTCGTATACCTTTTTCGTCGAAGTCGATGACGGTGCCCGTTTATGGATTGGCAATCATCTATTAATTGATCGCTGGGGCCTAACCTCACGCGCCCAATTTTCCGGCTCGATGACCCTCAATGCCGGACAGCCCTACTCCATCCAACTTGATTATTTCCAAGACCCCTCCGAATCGCTCATTAAATTGCACTGGAGTTACCCCGATCAACCGCAACAAATCCTGCCAACCACCTACCTACGCCCAATGACCTGGGAATCAGATAAGCCGTAAGCGACGAGCGACGAGCGACGAGCCGATCCATCCATAAACAATAAATACCCAATTGAAATAAAACGGCCGCCGAGCGCCGGTCATCGGGCAAAATGGGAGCAGCCCGACCGCCCGATGATTTTTTCGTAGCGAAGCGAAGAAAAAAAGGAGCGACAAAGGAGCGCGGGGCGTGGGGCAGGGCCCCAAAACGAAAACCCGTCCGCCGAGCGCCGGTCATCGGGCAAAATGGGAGCAGCGCGACCGCCCGATGATTTTTTCGTAACGAAGCGAAGAAAAAAAGGAGCGACAAAGGAGCGCGGGGCGTGGGGCAGGGCCCCAAAACTAAGAGTCCGTATAGGTATAAACGCCAGCCTGACCACTCGTCTCAGAAACCCCCACGCGCAGACGTCGCACCGATAAACGACCAAACGATTGCTGTAAGCGGCTAAACAATTCGCGACCAATCCACGCCGCGAAATTTTCTGCCGAGGTATTATTAATCGGCAGCACGATCACTTCCTCTGTTGGCGCTAAATAGTGACATGTACGGTATGTCACTTCCGTGTGGGCATCATCGCGGTGATGAAAACGCAATTCCCGATGTTCCCCCGGAATTAACCAGTGTTCGTCTAAATGGTCGCAGATGGATTTAATAATGGGCTTTACCATTTTGAAATCGATGACCAAGCCATGTTCACTGAGCGTCCCGTCCACTTCGGCAACCACTTGATAATTGTGGCCGTGGAGACGTTCCTTCGATCCGTCCGGGAAAATAAGGAAGTGAGCACATGAAAATTTCAAGTACTCCTTTTCAATCAGGATCGACCATTGTTCCATACGTACTCCGGCTTGGGCAGACATACGCTTGCACGCGCCGCCAAATTCGCAACCCTCCGGGCATGTCTGAAGCGGTCAAAGCCCTGTTTGCCAATATCGCGCCGAAATACGACCTGCTCAACCGGGTTCTTTCGGCACGCAACGATGTCCGGTGGCGCAAACGCATCCTCGGTCAGGTTCGTGGCGCTCCTGGGGATGTCCTCGATTTGGCCTGTGGAACTTTTGATTTGGGTTTAGAAGCGTTGGAGCAAGGCAAAGCTCAGCGCGTGCATGGCTGTGACTTTTGCCAGCCCATGTTGGTGGCAGGTGCTGATAAGCGACGTGGTCATCCCCTAAGCGCCAGCGTTGGCGATGCGCTGCATTTACCGTTCGCTGATGGTTCTTTCGACTTGGCTATGGTCGCCTATGGCTGGCGTAATTTTGGCGATCCGCAGGCGTCGGTGCGTGAATTAGCGCGCGTTTTACGCCCAGGCGGCCAATTACTCATCCTGGAATTTTTCCGCCCAACTTCCTGGTGGCCTAAGACCTTTTACGGCACGTTCGGCAAAGTCATATTCCCCCTCGCCGGTGGCGCGCTGGCCGGAAATGCCAGCGCTTATCGCTACCTCAATGACAGTATCGCTGGGTTTTTATCGCGCGACGAAGCTGACGCTGTAATTGCTGCGGGCGGTTTTGGTAAACAACGCTGGGAATCATTTTTTGGCGGCATCAGTCATGGAGTTGTCGCGCAACTGACTTAGCTCTCGGCCATAGCGCGCCCTTTCGCGCCGCACATCTCCCCATTAGAGTCCCGGCATGTTGATCCTGCTTTTGCGCGTGGTGTTCGTAACGTTGTCGGTCCTCATTGGACTCACGAGCGGTTCATTGCTGTACAATAACGCGATGGGCGATTCATTGCCGCCATGGTTTGGTGGAGCGATGGGGTTTGGTATCGCCATCACGTTAGTCGCATGCGAAGACGCTTTTCGTCGCCGCTTTACTCGTAGTTTAGTCGCTTTTATCCTTGGCCTCGGAGCTGGTCTTACTTTGACCGCATTGCTACTGGTGGTGCTGCGTTTAGTCATTCAAGACGATGCCATAATTAATAATTTAGATCTGCCGCTCGCACTCGTCACCACTTATTTGGTCTTGATCTTGGTGCTGCGCAATGCCGATCATTTTCGCGTGGTGGTTCCATTTGTTGAGTTCCGTTCAGAACGCGCGGACGCTGGCGCGGTAATTCTTGATGGCGCGGTATTGGCTGATGGCCGCATCACCGCCTTAGTTAATTCGGGGCTGTTGCCACGACGAATACTCATCCATCGTCAAGTCTTATTAACATTAGAAACCGGAACGGGGTCTAGCGATACGTCACTCGCGACACGTTCTCGCCGCTCATTAGAAGGACTCACCGAACTACGCGGTTTACCGAACGCTCAGATTGAAATCGACGATACCGAAATCCCCAACGCCCATTCATTAAGTGATGTATTAACCAATCTCGCACGTTTAGAAAACGGTCGGCTATTAGTCGCCGA
>CANETI010000273.1 GCA_947440715.1 Planctomycetota bacterium
TATTGCCGTAACGTTTTAGGACTTGGCCCTAAGGCGTGATTATTCAATAATCGTTTTTCTCAACAGCCACCGGTGTAAACAAAAACAGCCGCGTACATACGTACACGGCTGTTTTTTATTCATACGATGGTCGTTTTGCTTTATTTTGGATAAACTGGCATGACGAAATTGATTGGACTGGCATATTTGCTGCTTGGCCCAAACCACGTATCGGCGCTCGCGTGCCAATCCTGTTTTTCCCACAACGCGATTAAAGCGTGGTTGATAGCGTTACGCCAAGCGGATTGGTTCGGAGCAACAGCAATGCCAAACGGTTCAACCGTTAGGCGACTACCGGCAATGCGCAACGACGCTGGGTCTTTGGCATTGGCCACCATGCCGACCAAGGTGATGTAGTCGCTGGTGATGGCATCTACTTCACCGGCGTCGAGCGCGCTGCGCAGCGCAGCATTATCCGCATAGGTTTTTACCACGGCATCTGGATTAATTTGCTTCATGTAAAATGAACTGGTGCTGCCTTTGGTGGAGCCAATCGTTTTCTTATCCAAATCGATATAGCTATTAATTGGCGAAGAAGATTTCACCAGCAAGGCCATACCATCTTGAAAATACGGAATACTGAAATCTACACGCCGTTCGCGATAACGTGTAATCGTCATGGATGCGACCACCATATCGACCGTGCCATTAATCACGGCATCACTGCGTTGATCCAAGCTGACAGGAACGAACTCGACTTTATCAATTCC
The DNA here is from genome assembly GCA_947440715.1 of Planctomycetota bacterium. Classification (GTDB taxonomy): domain Bacteria; phylum Planctomycetota; class UBA11346; order UBA11346; family UBA11346; genus BOG-1363. The sequence continues at coordinate 750 of CANETI010000273.1, forward strand.
TAAATGATTGGCCACGCCATGTGCAATCTCGATGTCAAAACCAGTCCACGTCGAGCCGACTTGGTAACTGAATGGCTGAGTGTTGGGCATTACACCGACGCGAATCACTTTTCGCGCGGTCACTTCTTGTAACACATTTTGTTGTAACATTTCCGGCGATGAACCACCAGAACGTTTTACGTCACCGCAAGCAGTGAGAAAAAGCGCGAAAATCACCAACAGCAACAGGGGAAAACGCATAGTCATAGAGGTTACCTGAATTTGGTTCATGTTCGGGATTACAAAAGTTGCGAGCGATGACATTAGTGGAATCTCCGTTGCTTCACGGTGCCATAGCGGAGCTGCATGCATTTACGTAACTTTTCAGCAAGAGCTTCGTCATTGGGGGTTTTTTCGACTAAAACGGTATAATCTTGCATGGCCTTAGTTAAATATTGGTAGGCTTCTTCGTATTTTACATCGCGCTCTGGAGTGTTGCCTTTATCAAGCGCCGCATTGTACGCGTCTTGGCCCTTAGCGAACATGGCATCGGCATCAGCGAGGCTTCCATTGCTCGTAATCGCGGCTTTATCTACTGTGGCCTTGGTTTTCTTGCCTGCCCGCTGTGCCGTAGCTTCATCTGGATAATAAATAACGCGTTGGGAGTTTAATTTGGCCGCATCAGCGCTATCACTGGCAAAATAATACGGCGTGTCTAATTCAGAAACAAACGGACCTTTCTTTTGCGCAGCAACGACTGATGGTTTTTCTACCACGGTCGGCTTGTCTCCATTTTTCCACAAACCAATTTTACCCTTACGCGCTTTTTCTTCTGCCGCGCGCACACCACGTTCGTAGCTCGGTTCAGGTTTAACTCCCTCTTGAAAGCGCGCTAAACCAGCGCCAATTAATTCGGCGCTAACATTTTCGGTCCCAAGCAAAAAATGCACTTTGGCTGCGCCGCCGGCATCGGTGCCAAAACCATCCGTATAAACGATGCCGACACGCTTTCCTTTTAAAAGATCCGCGAGGAATTTTTTCGCTGCGGCTTTACTCGCATCGTCATCTGGAATGGCGACATGGGCTAGGCTCAAGACCACCGGGAAATTTTTCGTCAACACCACCACATGATCTGGCGCAGGCACCGACACCACCGGGTAGAGCGCCTCTGCTGCTGTTACAACAGTTAGGCTGGTGGTAAAAAGCGTCGCCGAGAGAACAACACGGCGCATAAATGGATTAACTGCAAACATACATTCTCCGCTAAAAGCTGAACGGGCGGCGAACATGGCTCTAGTTAGAGCCATTGGCAAGCCATGATTCGGGCACGTTTGTCGGTGTTGGTGGTGCGCTCCCCTCAATTTACGCAATTCTCTCATTTGGCTGTGACTGGACTTCGCGCCGAGCCTCGCACTATTCGTCGCATGCTACGCGCCGTTCTCCGTCTTCATCTTGCTCCGATTGCCTTGAAATGGGTATATCCGCGGGCCCGATGTGGACACAGATAGCACGACGCTCATCGCTATCCACCCATCGGACCCGCTGCACATCGCAGCGGGTTTTTTCGTAATCGGAGCTCCTTATGCTTTATTCCGCCACCTTCATTAACTCCGTTTGTCAATTATGGGAGCTTGCCGTTGCTGCCGTTGCTCCACGTCGCGCTGTAGCCGTAACCCGCGTTCCGATAGACAGAACAGGCGGTGAGACATGACCGCGCCATTAACCGATAAGATATCCGCGCCGATCACGCAGGTGGCATGCGCCTTTTTTTTAATCTATGTCGTCTGGGGCAGCACGTACCTGGGTATGGCCATCGCCATTGAAAGTATGCCTCCATTATTAATGGGAGCGGGGCGATTCATTATTGCGGGTGCCATTTTTTATCTGGTCTTGCGTCTGAGTGGAACGCCAGCCCCGACCGCACAGCACTGGCGCTCCGCATCAGTGAGTGGCTTATTGTTATTTTTAGGAGGCAATGGCTTAGTCTGTTGGGCAGAACACGTCGTGCCCTCTGGCATAGCAGCTTTAATCGTCGCAATCACGCCCTTATGGATGAACGTTTTGCCCTGGGCGCTGGGACGCACCGAACGCCCAACCTCCCGAGTATTCCTTGGTATTGCCTTGGGCTTTGGTGGCGTGGTAATGCTCATCGGCACACCCTCGGCAGTTGCTGATCAACAAACGTTGTATCTCAGCATGGGAGCCATCATTTTAGCTTCATTCCTGTGGGCTTGCGGTTCGCTCGCGGCAAAAGCCTTACCGCTCCCAGAGTCGCCATGGATGAGCGCTGCGGCGCAAATGTTATGTGGTGGCATCGGCATGGGCGCGGCGGGTTTATTATTCGGTGAACACGTGGATATCGCGGCCGTGACCGTGCGTGCGTGGACGGCATTTATCTACCTCACCGGAATTGGCTCTATTGTTGGATTCGGTGCCTACATTTATTTGCTCAAACATAGCACCATGGCCCGCGTATCGACGTATGCCTTTGTAAATCCTATTGTGGCAGTCGCACTGGGTTGGCTTATTGCCAATGAACCAATTGGTCCACGAACCATTTTCGCTGGAGCGCTTATTATTTTTGCGGTGATATTAATCTTGAAGCCGGCAATGGTGCCAAAAATGCAAACCGCAAACCCCTGAAAGAACGCGTGAAATGGTGCCGGAATCTTTTGCCGGTACCATTTCACGCCGTTTCACGTTATGATAATTCTATTCGTTCGCTTTATGCAAAGCGGATCGTCACCACGCGACCTAGCACATGACTTATTATTTCACGCTCATGGTAAATCGTGGTGGGGCCAACAGTACCGCGTCGTCGAAGGACATAATAAATAAGTGATTTAACTTATCCCCACTCGACAGTCGAACGCTGGTCAATTCCAATCCAGATTCATCAGAAATGATAAAGCGATTTCCCGACCAGGATGCGACGAACACGAGTGGGTTGTTTAATATTTTAAATACTACGCTTTTGTGGTTTTCATCTTTGAGGTTACCGATCTTGAGCTGAATCTTCCCTGCACCCTTAGCCTCAAACGTCGCCCCCGTCGCGTCCTGTGGAATTTTCATGGCAATGCCGCTGCTTTCGCCGGTCGTTTTCGGTAGGTGAATTTCAGACGAAATGATCACCGCATCGCCGAATGGGATTAAACCAATGGCACGCATTTTATTTTGTTCATCGCGATTCACACTGGGGTTACCTCGTTTAATTTCTATTTCATCTATCGCAACTAAGTTTACCTGGTCAGCCCTTAACTCAAATTGGTCAGTGAGTTCATCGATGGTCATATCGATGAGCTTTTCCGCATAACTGTTTGCCCAAATGGCGACTTTATTCCCAGGTTGCATAAGGTCAAAATGTAGAGACGTAATCGTATTCTCGATAAATGACGCAGGCCTAGTCTCTTTTGGGTAGTTAAGAAAACGGTATACTTTATTCGTGAGATCCAAAGATAACGACGCTCCACGAAAATTAATATCGAGTCGTCCGTTGCTCGCCAAGGGCGAGAAATAAATATGAATGGAACGAGCGTCCTTGAAGTCTGCACGGGAAAGTGTGGAATTGATGTGTCGATTAATCAGATGATCTTTTTCTATTGCCCA
>CANETI010000274.1 GCA_947440715.1 Planctomycetota bacterium
AAAAATTAACCAACGTTGACCATAGATATTAATCATATGATCAACACAGCCCAGTCGAGCCGGAACCAAAGGTTCATTTTCGGCCCGGCTGGGCTGTTCGCTTTTGCTGCGGGGCTAACGCCCCACACCCCGTGACACTATGGCACGAAATTGAAATCTTCGGACAGCAGGAAGATTTCACGCCATTGTGTCATAGAGCGGTGAAATTACAGACGTTCCGGGTGTTCCAACAAATCAGCGACTTTCATCAGCAAGCGCGCCGCAGCGCCACCATCGGCAATGCGATGATCAAAGGTTAACGTTAATTCAGCTTCGCGCGCACGATCCCAAATTTTTGCGGCAGGATTCCAATCGGGCACATAACGCACGGCGCCAATACCTAAAATCATCGAATGATCTGGCTGCGGAATAGCGGTCGCCCAGGTGAGGCCAAAGGTGCCGTAATTGGTGACCGTCGAAACCGCGCCTCCTGGATCGAGTAAACGACCTTTGCGCGCTTGTTCGACGGCTTCTTCGACTGCGGCGGTCAATTGAGCCATGTCCAATTGGTCAACTTTACGGATGACGGGAGTTAGTACCCCATCATCGACTTCGACGGCGACGGCTAAATCAATGGAGGAAGGGCGACTAATGCGACTACCAACCATGCGATGGACCATGCGGTCATCGTCTTTAAGTCCTAAGGCCAACGCACGTAAACAATAAACCGTTGCGCTCGGACGACCATCAACGGTGCGACGATGGGCAAGCAAGGGATCTAAACGCACGGGACGTGCAACGGTGGCCAGCGGGCGGCCCCATGAACGCAGCATACTATTGGCGACGGCTTGTCGCATCGGGCTCATCGGACTGCCTTCATTGAGATATTTCTCAATGTCTTCAGCCGTGACGCGACCATTTTCGCCAGTGCCAGTAATGGCGGCGATATCGGCAGGCAATAAACCATTTTCGTCTAAGCGTGTGCGCACGCGTGGACTATAAAAATTTGCGCCCGTGCGACGAACAACATGCCGCGGGGTGGCTGGTGAGGGGACCGGCGTAATGGCGCGCGGGGCGATGATCTGTTCGGATTCATCCGATAATCCAGCAGCACCTTCCACTTCCAACCAAGCGATGACCGCTCCAACTGGGACCAACGTTCCGGGCTCGACGACTTGTTCTAATAATATTCCTGCACGTGGTGCAGCGACGGTCAGGACACTTTTTTCCGTTTGGACTTCGACTAATTCTTGTTCGGCATTTACCGTCGTTCCTGGGGGAACTAACCACGCCATCACCGTTGCTTCTGCAGCAGATTCACCGAATTGTGGAAGTTTGACTGGGATTTTCATCAGTACCTCACCGTTTCGAGCACTGCTGTGACGATGTCGCCCGCATGAGGGCGGTGCATCGCATAGAGGTCTGGTTGTACAGGAATTGGTGTATCTTGCGCGCAAATACGCTTGGGTGGCGCATCGAGTAAGTGGAACGCTAAGTCAGTAATGACTGAAACCACTTCTGCTGGGATGCCGCCAAAGGGAAATGATTCCGTCGCCACCACCACGCGACCAGTTTTGGCCACGGATTCAAGGATGGTTGCGGTATCGAGTGGACGTAAACAACGTAAATCAACGACTTCGACTGACACGCCGTGTTCTTGTTCTAAAATGCCCGCAGCGGACAAACATTCATGCAGCATGCCGCTGTAGCTAATGATCGAACAATCAATGCCAGCGCGGCGCACAACGGCGCTACCAAATGGAATGTGTTCGGCCTGAGCAGGATCGCCGGTGTCTTTTAAATGGCTGTACAGATATTTGTGTTCGCAGAAAATAACCGGGTCATCGCAAGCGATGGCGTCTCTCAGCATCCAATACGCATCCGGCACCGTTGCTGGTGCCACGACAATTAAACCAGGGTGATGCGATAACCACGCTTCCGTCATCTGGCAATGAAATGGGCCCGAACCGCGGGTGCCACCAACCGGCAAGCGCGCGACGATGGGGCAGATTTGTCCGGTGCGCCAAAACGTGGTGGCGGCATTATTAACTAATTGATTAAAACCGATGGTCGCAAAATCAGCGAATTGATATTCGATAACCGGACGAGCACCGTCGATGGCTGCGCCGACGGCTACTCCAGCAATGGCGTCTTCGCTAATCGGTGCGTTTATCACGCGATTAGGAAAACGTTCTGATAAGCCTTTGGTGGCTTTGAAGGCTCCGCCAAAGGAACCGGCGACATCTTGCCCGTAAATGAATACGCGCGGGTCGTGTTCTAAACTATCGGCTAACGCGCGACGAATGGCTTCAATATAACTGGTGGTCATGGCTTGCTGCCAGATTTGAAGGAGCCGCGAAATCCGGTTAAATCTGACATACTTAAAGCCGACCAGTCTTCCATTTTTGGGTCAGGGGTTGGGTCATTGCGAATGGCTTCATAGGCGGCTGAGATTTGTTCTTTGACGGATGTCCACATCTCGTCAACCCCAGCTTGATCAATAATACCATCTTCAATCATCCGCTTAGGAGTGCTTTCCATACAATCAGAAAAACGTTCTTTTAATTCCGTGGGAATATAGCTCGCGTCATCATGCGTGCCATGACCTTGTAAACGCAGCAGGCTGGCGACCACCATTTGTGGACCTTCATCATTACGTGCTCTGGTGATGGCATCACCGATGGCCCATAAACAAGCTTCCGCATCGGTGCCATCAATGCTCACACCACGCATGCCGTAACCGGCGGCGCGACGCACTAAATCATCACAAGCAAATGAGCGATCATTAAACGTAGAATAAGACACTTGGTTATTCGCAACCACCAGCACCATCGGTAATTTTTCAACTGCCATGACGTTGGTACCTTCGTGCACAGCGCCGGTCGCCATGCCGCCGTCACCGATACACGTCACGCCAACCGTGCGTGCGGTGGCTGGCTCGCCGCGTATGCGACGTGCTAATAACGTGCCGCAGACCACCGGCACCATGGCGCCTAAATGACTAATCATGGGTAATATGCCACGCTTATAATCACCGCGATGGACATTGCCGTCACGACCGTGCATCGGGCCGGTTACTTTACCAAGGTAGGTGCGAAAGGCGTCTTCTAACGGTTCACCAAAGGCAACGCGTCCAGCCGTATCGCGAATAAGTGGAGCGAAAACGTCTCCTGGCTTGCCGGGAGTTGGTGGACGCAAAAACATGCCGATCGCGGCGGATAAAGCCTCTTGGCCATGTCCGGTAAATACATTACCCAGTACTAATGATGAACGGTATAAAGCAATTAAACGATCATCCAAACCACGACCCAACATCATCCAACGTAAATGAGCTTTGCGTTGTTCCGGTGTCGCGTACAGCTTTTTGGCCGCCAACATGGATAAAGCATGATCAATCGGACGGGCAACAAAGCTCATGCTCGTCCCCATGTCAAATACAGCGCCCCCCAAGTCAGTCCGCCGCCAAATGCAGCGAGCATAATGCGTGTCCCTGGTTTCAGTCGTCCATCGGCAAATGCGTCAGCGAGCGCCAGGGGAATGGTGCCAGCAGTCGTATTAGCCACGCGTTCAATATTAATTACGACTTTATCCATGGTCAAACCGAGTCGTTGCGCCGTGGGTTCAATAATACGTAGATTAGCTTGATGTGGTACCAATAGGTCAATGTCGTTAACGGTGAGTTGTAGGGTTTTCATCAACGACACACAAACTTCACTCATGCGACGAATGGCGTGGGTAAATACCGTGCGACCATTTTGTTTAACAAACTGTTCACCACGTTCGAGCACCTCTGGGCTAGCCAACAAGGCCGAACCGGAACAAGGAATGCATAAATCAGAAGCGCCGCTGCCGTCGCTGTGCATTTCAAATCCGATAATCCCTAGGCCATCAGCGGGTCCGGCTTCCAACAACACCGCGCCACAGCCATCACCAAATAAAATACAGGTGTTGCGATCCTTATAATCAATCAACGTCGACATAATATCGCCGCCGACGACTAAAATCCGTTTTGAATGGCCGCTCTCAATAAAGGCGGCGGCGGTTGATAATGCAGCAACAAAGCCGTTACAAGCATTGAGTAAATCAAAGCCAAATGCTTTACTCGCACCTAATTTATGTTGCAGAATATTCGCCGTGGTTGGCATGACATGGTCGCCAGAAATCGTTGCGACAATTATGCCATCAAGATCTTTGGCATCGACGCCAGCGCGCTCTAAACATTGCTGTGCAGCTGGGAGCGCCAGTTGCGACAAACCGGTACCGGGTTCAGCTATACGACGTTCGCGAATACCAGTGCGCGAGACGATCCACTCATCCTTGGTATCGACCATCCGTTCGAGGTCGGCGTTGGT
>CANETI010000275.1 GCA_947440715.1 Planctomycetota bacterium
GTTCCGACACCCATTCAGCAACAAGCGATCCCCATTGCCCTCACTGGGCGTGATGTTTTGGGATGCGCGCAAACGGGCACCGGCAAAACCGCCGCCTTCGCGCTGCCAATTTTGCATCGAATGATGGCTGATCGTCCAGCAACTGATCGCCCAACTGGTTCGACACAAAATCCACGCGGTCGTCGTCCCATACGTTGTTTAGTGCTGACCCCAACGCGCGAGCTCGCGTTGCAAATTGGCGAAAGTTTTGCCACTTACGGTCGCAACAGCGGATTAACCCAAACGGTTATTTTCGGTGGCGTCGGCCAACGGCCGCAAGTCGACGCACTGCGCCGTGGCATCGATACGGTTATTGCCTGTCCAGGTCGTTTACTTGACCTGATGAATCAAGGTCATGTCGATCTCAACAGCGTGTCCATATTTGTCCTTGATGAAGCTGATCGCATGCTCGACATGGGCTTCATTAATGACATTCGTAAAATCGTCGCGCGTATCCCGCAAAAACGACAAACCTTATTTTTCTCTGCCACCATGCCGCAATCAATTCGTGCACTGGCTGACAGCTTATTATATCAGCCAGTGCAGGTTTCCGTGGCACCAGTGTCCTCTGCCGCTGAAACGGTACAGCAGTCCGTGTGCATGATCAGCAAAGGATTGAAGCCCGATTTGCTCAATCATTTTTTGAAAGATAATAATTGGCACAAAGTATTGGTCTTTACCCGCACCAAACATGGTGCAGATAAAGTTGAACGATTACTCAACCGTCACGGACACAAAAGTGCCGCCATTCACGGCAATAAAAGTCAAAATGCACGCGTCCGTGCGATCAGCGATTTCCGCGATGGCGTGATTCGCGTATTAGTGGCCAGCGATATCGCCGCACGTGGACTAGATATCGACGGCATCACGCATGTGGTTAATTTTGATGTGCCGCATGAACCTGAAACTTATGTCCATCGCATTGGTCGCACCGGTCGCGCTGGTGCTAGCGGTGAAGCGTTTAGCTTTTGCGACGTTGATGAACGCAATGATTTAAAAGCCATTGAACGACTCATTCGCAAACCCGTCGCAATCGCTGACCATCCTTTCATCGGTAAACAAGCGCCTCCGCGTGCGCCAGAAGATCGCCGTCCACCACGCCAAAGCCAAGGCCAAGGGCACGGCGGCCAACAACGCCAACGTCAGGGCGATCAACGCCGCAGCGGTGCACCACAACGCCAACAGCAAGATCGTCGCGAACGACCAGCAGCTAGCAGTGATGGCAAAACCGAACGCCGCAGCAGCGGCGGCGCCAGTGCCGCTGGCCAACGCCCTCGACAACAACAACGTCCTCGCTCCTTTGGTGGTCAGCGTTCACGTTGAATCTTTTCGCTTCCATGCGGACTACGTTAGCGCGTAGACCCTTGCCAGCCGCTACTTGAACAAATGCCTACGTTCGCCACCTTCCTCCCCATAACCCCCTAGGAAATCGCATGCGCTCCTTGTCCGCCTTCGCCATCCTGGCTCTCTTCGCAAGTTCCACCATCGCAGCCGATGTCGTCTACAAAGACCGCAACGGTGCCGAATTGCCACCGATCGCTGAATTAGCCAAGAGAACTGGCGACGCGGCCAAAGGCGCAACTTCATTCGCCCCATTCTGCGGCATCTGTCATCAAATAAATGGTGCTGGTATTGATTTTGGGCCAAATATGTCAGATGTGGGCACGCGTAAAACCAAAGAAAATATTCTGGAATCCATCTTAAATCCAAATGCGGTCATCGAACCAGGCTTCCAAGCTGAAATGATTAAGCTTGAAAGCGACGAAATGGCGATGGGCATCATCAGCGCCGAAACCGAAACCGAAGTCACCGTCAAAGCTATGGGTGGCGCAAAGACCACCTTGAAAAAGGCGGATATCGTCAGCCGTACGAAGCAAGCCGCGTCGATGATGCCTCCAGGTCTGCACGCAGCGTTTACCACCGAAGAGCTCGTCAACGTCGCTGAATACCTGTTTTCGCTTAAAGCAAAGAAATAATTCTGTTTGGAAAAGTGATGTCCTAAACAGGCGTTTTTCTGCTCCTTGGTTTAACAACTGACATCCCCAAAAACGTTTAAAACTTTTTGGGGATTGTTGTTTAATGTGGCTATTTACGAGTCTTTGATCGGCTGAATTCGACGCGTGGTAGCGATCGTTAGTCGGCCGTGGGATTGCTAAAAGCTCGCACTAAGACCGTTTATCATGCGAATACTTTTACCCTTTCTTGGTGCAATGATCTTGTCGTACTTCTTGCCAACCATCGCGTCTTCGTCTGAAGATTTCACATCCATACGTCGCGTCATAAATGACTCGTGCTTAAGCTGTCACGACACTGCGACAGAAAAGGGCGGGTTAGACTTAGAGCGTTTCAGCACAGAGGCAGCCGTCATGGCTGATCGCAATGTGTGGGGTTCCGTATTGGAAAAGATTGAAACCCACCAGATGCCGCCACCGAAAGGCAAAGCGACCTTGTCGAATGAAGATCGACAACAATTACATTCCTGGATAAACGAATTAGTCGCAAGACCAGATGCGATTTTAGGCGTTCGTGATCCTGGGCGTCCATCGCTACGCCGGCTGACGCGCTTGGAATATAATAACACCGTGCGTGATCTTTTGGGTATTTCTAGCGATCTATTCGCCATGCCAGAACGACTCCCCTACGGACGAGCACGATTACCAAGCGATACAACGAAAGGAATTGGGGATCAGCTTGAAATTCGCATGCGTGAATATGGACAGAAATATAAAGTCTTGTTGCCCGAAGCGGGATTGCCAGGAGACAATCGAGCCGAACATGGATATCGCAATCGTGGTGATGCTGCTAATTTTTCGCCACTATTGCTTGAACAATATGTCGCCACGGGTCGCGCCTTGGCGATGAGCGACGCCTTTGCCGAAACACCGCTAGGCAAAGAATTACTGGCAAAAGACAACAATGACCCAGGTGTCCAACGCAAGAGTGCTGAACAACGATGGCGGCGAATATTACCACTCATGTATCGCAGTGCGATTACTAGTGACGACCTCAATGAAACCATGGCCGATTACGATATCGCGATAAAAAACGGCGCGGACTTTATTGTGGCGATGCGCTCAGTATTCGCTTTGCGTTTAGCGTCATTTTCGTTTCTCTATCATCAATTGCCATTGCGTTCAGGAGGTTCGGTACGTCGGTTAACGGCTTATGAATTAGCCAATAGGTTGTCCTATTTAATCTGGTCGAGTATGCCGGACGACGCATTGTTCGCGGCAGCAGCAGATGGATCATTATTGACATCAGCAGGCCTTGAAAAAGCGGTTTCTCATCTGTTGTCTCATCCGCGCGCGATCGAATTGAGCGACAGTTTTGCCGTCCAGTGGTTACGCTTGGACCAGCTTTATGCCTGCATTCCCGACCGAGATCTGTACAAGTCATTTTATAACGGAGAAAAAGGGACTTTGCACAATGCGATGCTAACTGAGGCTATGTTATTATTTGATGCCGTGCGCGTAGAGAATCGCAGTATTATTGATTTTATCGCAGCTAATTATACGTGGCTCAATCCAACTTTGGCAAAACATTATGATTTAGATCAACCACGTGTTCCAACGGTCACGAAAAAAATCAATGGCAAGGAATTACAGTCGCTCAATAAAGAGCAAAAGGACGCTTACAAAAAACAACAAGAAAACGAGGCGAAAATTAATGCTACCTGGGTACGAGTGCCATTAACTAATCAAGACCGCGGTGGATACCTGACCATGTCGGCGCCATTATTGGTGACCTCCCTCCCATTTCGCACAAGTCCTGTAAAGCGTGGTGCGTGGCTTTTGGAAACGCTCTTTAATCGTCCACCGACAGAACCGAAAGTCGCCTTTGCCGTGGATAATGACACCAAAGAAGCAGCACAATTATTGAGTATTCGCGAACGCTTTGAAGCACATCGCAATAAACCAGCCTGTTTTAGCTGTCACATCCGTTTAGATCCGCCTGGGTTCGCACTTGAACAATTCGATGCCATCGGTCGATGGCGTGTAAAAGATGGCAATGCCAGCGTTGATGCCAGTGGCACGTGGCACAATCAGGCATTTGATGGACCGGCTGCCTATAAACGGCTCTTAGTAAAACAACCAGATGAATTTGTTAATGGATTTATCGAACACTTATTGAGCTATGCTCTCGGTCGTCGTTTAGAAGCGTTCGATCTACCCGCTATAGACGACATTCGTCGTGGCGCTGCTGCCAATGGTTACCGTTTTACCGATATCGTTCTTGGAATAGCTAAGAGCTATCCCTTTCAACAAATTCGTAACACCAA
>CANETI010000276.1 GCA_947440715.1 Planctomycetota bacterium
CGTCGTACTTACACAGAGTGAGACGATGGTAGCGGTATGAGCGTGTGCAAAAAGCCGAAGTGGCTAGAAGTGGTTATTTGTCTCGGTTACGAAGGGCCCTTACCTTGACTCCCAGGAGTGCCCCTACACGGTCACGACTCCTTGTAGGTCTAATTGCAGATCTCATGGGGCAGTGAGGTTTTATGGGACGAAAACGAGAAGCGCTACTGCCTCATCGCTTGGGGATCGATCTTGGCGGGACCAAGATGCACGCTGTGGTTATTGATGCTAAAGGTCATGTGTTGGCGACCGCCCGTCGAGCAACCAAGCCTGAAGACGGTTATCATGCCGTGCTGAAACGATTGAACACGACTATTGGTGAAGTGGCAGAGGCGGCAAACGTGTCGCTTAAAGAATTACCCGCAATTGGTCTTGGTATGCCTGGCCCAATTGATGAAGAGCGGGGCATGGTGCATGTGGCTCCTAATCTTGGTTGGCGAGACAAAAAAGTGGCGAGAGATTTGGGTGAATTAATTAAAAATACCGTGATCTTGGGCAATGACGTTAATTATGGTGCACTAGGTGAGGCCACATATGGCGCCGCCGCCGGCGCGCCTAGCTCATTTGCCGCTTTTGTGGGTACCGGCCTTGGTGGTGGAATAATTCTGAATGGGCATTTGCTCAATGGTCGACATGGCTTTGCTGGTGAATTTGGGCATATCCCGTCACCATTTGGAAAAACCAAATGTAGCTGTGGTCTTATTGGCTGTTTAGAAACCTATGCGAGCAAAACTGGCATTATCCGTTTGATCATAGAGGCGAAAGCCACTGGTACGCCCTGCTATTTAGATTTTGATAAAAACGAAAAGCCAAAATCGTCACAAATACGCCAGGCATGGAAAGATGATTGTCCGGCCACCAACAAAGCGGTTCGTGAATCCTGTCGCGCCTTAGCCTGGGGTTTGGCCAGCGTGGCGGCCATTGTCGATCCAGCCGTGTTTATTTTAGGCGGAGGCATCATGGAAGCCTTAGGCAAAGATTTATTAAAGCTCGTGCGAGATGACATGAGCGAATTCAGCTTATTGTATAGCAGGGAAAAACCAGATGTGCGATTAGCTGAATTAGGCGATGACGCGGTTGCCATTGGTGCCGCGGTCGCCAGCGGTGATGCAAGCGAGGTGCCTCATGACTGAAGAAGTTCTCGGGAAAACAACCGGCGAAAGCCCGCCGCAAGGATCCGAATGTGTGATGGTGGCCGATTGCGGTACCAGCTCCGTACGCGCCTTTATTGCAGAAATACCGGCGACTGGGGATAATTATCGCATCTTAGAAGATTTGTCATTTCCGATAGAACTCACCGATTCATTTGTCAGTGGTAAATTGTCTCGCCAAACTATGGATGAAGTAGTTGAAGCCTTTACCAGTATTATGGCATCGGCAAAAAATTATCAGGTCAAACGCATTCGTGCTGTCGGCACGTCGGCTTTGCGTGAAGCCATAAATTCAGATGTTTTGGTCGAACGTTTGCGCGGCCATCTCAATGTTGATTTAGAAGTTATCGACAATGCGGAAGAAGCGCGGCTGTATTGCGATGCCTTGCGATTATTATTACAGCGCGGTCAGAAAAAATTAAGTGGCCGCACGTTGATGATTGATCTTGGTGGTGGTGCAACCTGTATTGGATTAATCCATAAAGGGAAATTGATCCATTCCGTTGATGAGCATTACGGTTCAGTGCGCATTCTTGAGCAATTTCAGGCTTTGCGCGACAGCTCGGAATTTGCCACGACCATTGATCGCTATGCCATGGGTGCGGCGCGCATGATTTTACAGCGCTTGCCGGAAGGCGAGATTAATAATTTGGTGATTACCAGCGGCGATGTTCGTAAATTATGTTCATTACTGCGACCTCAGGCGAAAAAGGGGTCCATCGAGCCGTTAGCGGTAAAAGATGTTTCGGCGTGGTACGAACGCATGCAAAGCCTAACGCCGAGCGAACGAGCTAAAGCGTGCGGTACTGATGCACGAGGCGCAGCTTTATTGCTACCTGCAGCTAGTTTGTTGCGACATTTGAGTAAAGAAATTGCGAGTGGACGAGTTTTGGTTCCTTATCTCACCCTACGTGACGGATTGATTGCGGATCAATTACCAGGGTCGCATGGTTCCTATTATCTTAGTTCTGCGGATTTGCAGGCCGAAGGCAGTCAGTTAGTTGCGCGTTATGGTGGTGACCAAGCTTATGCGCATAACACGGCGAGCTTAGCGACCCAGATTTTTGACCAAACCGCGACCTTACACGGAATGGGTGAGCGAGAACGAGCACTGCTAGAATTTTCGGCCTTAGTGCATGATATTGGATCTTATATTAATGTCCGTAATCGTCATAAGCACTCCATGTATCTCATTCAATCGGTGGATATCGCTGGATTAACGGTTATTGAAAAAGAGATGGTAGCAAACATCGCGCGTTACCATCGTAAGAGTCAGCCCGAGCCACATCATACTGAATTCCAATCGCTGCCACGGGCAAAACGTGTGGTGGTATCACATTTAGCTGCGATTCTACGCTTGGCTTATGGCTTAGATGTCGAACGCACACAGCGCATTAAAAAATTGCGCTGTGAGGTTAATAAAGGGAGGTTGCTCATGCATGTAGATCGACGCCAAATTGCGCTCGAACGTTGGTCACTCGACAATAAAGCGGGCATGTTTGCGGATGTATTTGGTCTACAAGTTGTGGTAGTCGCACGGGAGGAATCATGACAAAGGATAAATCGCCTATCGGCACTCAGCGCTTTTCCGCGCGATCTGCTGTCCCACCCCTAGGGGATTCGTCGAGTGCGCACTCGCTGGACGACCGTTCCCGTTATTTTAGCCGTGAATTGTCCTGGCTCGCGTTTAATCGCCGAGTCTTGGAAGAGGCGGAAGATGTCAAAAACCCACTCGTAGAGCGCGCGAAATTTTTGGGCATTGTTAGTTCTAATCTAGATGAATTCGTCATGGTGCGTCTTGCCGAAGTGCACGCCTTAGCACATCAGCGTAGTGTCGGCGGTGTTGAATTACCAGAAACCGGAAATGCACCACAATTACTCGACGACATGCGTCGAGTAATAAATAAATTAGTGGCAGACCAATATCGTTGCTGGCGCGATGATTTAGCTCCGCGTCTAGCTAAAGAAGGATTCGTATTAGTGCCACCATCCATATGGAGCGCTGACGATCAGGTCACCCTGCGAGCCTATTTCCGCAATCAACTAGAGCCGATATTAACGCCATTGGGTGTTGATCCAACTAAGCCATTTCCTTTAGTTGCTAACCGCGGTTTGACAGTGGCCGTACGCTTAGAGCCGCAGGCCCAAACGGCTGGTATGCGACCCGTTGAGCGCACCGCCTTAGTGGGTGTCCCAACCAGCAGTCGTCTGATATCGTTAATTGAAGGTATTGGCCGCTATGCGTTGTTAGAAGATGTCGTCAGTGCCTATTTAGAGTTATTATTCCCAGGATATCGCATTTTAGGCCGTTGTTTATTTCGCGTTACTCGCGATGGCGCTTTAGAAATTGATGAAGATCAGTCTTCGGATTTATTGAGCGAAATCGAACAAGAACTATCAAACCGCGATCATAGTAATGCGGTACGGCTAGAAGTGGCTGCCGACGGCGACCCAATTTTGCGCGCTTGGTTACAAGAGGCTATGCATTTAGACGCTAGTGATCTGTATGCGGTTAATGGCCCGTTAGATTTGACGGTGTTATTTAGTGTTGGTGATCGGCTAGGTCGGGCAGATTTGCGCGATAAACCGTTGCCCGTGACCATGTATCCATCGTTATGGGCAGAACCATTTGCCGCCATTCGTGCTGGCGAATTACTGTTACATCATCCGTACCAAAGCTATCAGCGTGTGGTCGAATTGGTGGAACGTGCGGCAGAAGATCCGCGAGTGCTTGCCATCAAACAAACGCTGTATCGAGTCTCGGCTACTTCGCCGATTATGCGCGCCTTGATGCGTGCTGCGCGAGCGGGTAAGCAGGTGACGTTGCTTATTGAATTAAAGGCGCGCTTTGATGAAGCGACCAATATTCGTTGGGCTCGGGCTTTGGAAGAAGCGGGCGCTCATGTTGTTTATGGGCTGGTTGGTTTAAAGGTGCATGCCAAGTTATTGATGATTATTCGCCGAGAAGAAGACGGCATTCGTCGTTATTGTCATATAGGCACTGGAAATTATAACGACCGTACAGCGAAATTGTACACTGATTTTAGTTACCTAACGGCAAATGAGGCGGTAGGGCGTGATGTCGCCGCCTTATTTAATA
>CANETI010000277.1 GCA_947440715.1 Planctomycetota bacterium
CGACTAGGCGTCGAGCAAGCAAACATTTACCGCCGAAGTCGGCGGTTTGTTCGTTGTCGAGTCCGTATAATGATTTCGTAGCCGAGTTTTCTTTACTGATATCGACGGCTTCTGGCGCATGTTTCTGCATATTAAAAGCAAGTTCGTAGCTCGCTATACGTGCTGCCAGATCCGTATTCGAAATACGTCCGCTATGGTGTTCTTCATTAAATCGTTTGAGCGTATCTAACAATTTTCGCTGACGAGAATCGGTCATGTCTTCAGGTGCTTTCAGATCCAAAATCGGATCGCCCGAACCGCGTAGTACCGTGCCTTGGTAGGACGCGGGCATGTATCCACTCGACCAATTTTTTGCGCCGCTAATCGGACCGCCGGTTTTATCCAACATCACCAGGAAGCCGGGTAAATTCTGATTAACCGTACCCAATCCATAATTAACCCACGATCCCAGGCATGGGTGGCCGGAAATAACACGGCCACTATTCATCATCAGCATGGCTGATCCGTGAATTGGCGAATCAGCAGTCATAGAATGCAGGAAGGCAATATCATCAACACATTCGCCGACATGTGGGAATAAGTCGCTGACCATTTTACCGCATTTGCCATAGCGTTTGAAATCCCATTGCGGACCAACGACACGCCCTTCATTTTTGTGACCGCCTCGACCGAAGGTTTTTACTTTGATGGTTTGCCCATCTAGTTTATAGAGTTCGGGCTTGTGATCGAAGGTGTCGACTTGGCTTGGGCCGCCGTACATGAAGAGAAAAATAACATTTTTCGCCTTCGGCTTGAAATGCGGTTCCTTTGGCGCGAGTGGATTAGCGAACGAGGTTTTTCCATCAGCGGCAGTGGCTTGCGCGGCAAAGAATTGATTACCGAGCATGCTGGCGAGCGCGACGCCAGCAAAACCGCCACCGGCTTGCCATAACATTTGACGCCGCGTCTGACCGCAGAATTGACGATCGGATGGATTCGTTTGATGGGTCATAAGGTAATCCTTCGCAAAAAATTGAAGAAAACAGTAAGCTCAATCGAGATAAACAAATTCGTTGAGATTCAAGGTCATTAAGCAGAAAAACTTTAAGGCATCTTGCGCATTCAGTCCTTCTTTGTTTTGTAGATCGGCGACAAAGGTTGAGCCGCGACGAATTTCAATCGCCTGTGGTTCTCGTTGTGTCGCGAGTCGTAAACCGAGTGTTATTTGTTTATCCAGCGACTTTGGCTCGGCATTTTGTAAGCGTAGCGCAAAAGCAGCGGCGCGATCCTGCATGAATTCACTATTGAGCATGGTGAGGGCCTGCGTTGGAACGGTGGTGGCAAAGCGTACGGGACAACTTTGATCGGTATCGGCAAAGTCGTGCATCGACAACATCGGATGAACGAGTGAGCGTTTAACCTTAATATAAATGGAGCGTCGCACCTCATCATCGGCAGAACTTTTGCCCCAGGCATTGTGTGGTTGCGATGAGGTTGCGAGCACGGCCTTGGGCATGGGCGCGAAAATACTTGGGCCACCCATGGCGAGATTGAGACTGCCATCAACTAATAAAATCGAATCGCGAATTTCTTCTGCGGTGAGTCGACGCATATTGAATCGCCACAGGTGCAGGTTGCCGGCGTCTTTGGCGAGCGCCGCAGAATCATCCTGGGATGACATGCGGTAAGCGTTGGAGGTCATGATTAAACGATGCATGGATTTGATCGACCATTGACGCTCGATGAAGGCTAATGCGAGCCAATCCAGTAGCGGTTGATTCGTGGGTTGTTCACCTAATTTACCGAAATCACTGGATGTCCCAACAATACCGCGACCAAAATGATGCTGCCACAGGCGATTGGCCATAACGCGGGCCGTCAGTGGATTCTCTGGATTAATAATCCATTGAGCCAACGCGGTGCGTCGGCCCGCTGGAGTGGAGGCAAGTTTGGGATCAGCAAAACCGAGCACCGTTGGAAAGCCTGGTTGTACCGTTTTGGTCTTGGCCGCTGGATTGCCGCGTGCGAGTACAAAGGTGTCGCTGACATTATTATCTTCCGAGATACTCAGCGCCAGATATTCGCCAGTGGGATTAGCGCGCAGGTGATTGAGTTCACGACGAGCATCGCGATAGGCGATGTAAGCAGCCTCGCCTAACAGTGCTGCGCCACGTTGATCCATGGTGTCGGCTAATTGCTGGGTCGCTCCGGCGGCGACATCGCTGCCTTTAACCAATGGGATGGTGCCGATAGCCGAGTTTGACCACACCATTTTTAATCCGCGACCACCAACGGCCTGAAAATAATCTAACCGCACTTTGGCGGTGCCTGATTTTAAGGTGACTTTTGCATTCTGATAACCGGACAGGCCACGGATGCCGTCCATTTCGAGGACGACTTTTCCGTTCACGGACAAACGTGAACCATCATCGCTATCTAAACTGAAAGTATAAACGCCAGAATTAGGTACCTCTAAGGTGCCTTCGAAGACAAAGCCGTAGTCATTTTCGCGACCCGCAATGGTGGGATCAATTAAACCATCCGCGATGTCACCTTTTTGTTCAATTTTCAGTTTATTAAAATCAGGGAGCTGAGCAAAATGACCAGCGTATTGGCGATAAGAGAGCTTTGAGAAGCCTTTGCTGACCTTGGCGGCTTGCTGTTCATTCGGCGGTAATTTAGCGGTGAACGTTTGCTCGGCACTGGCGACGATTTTTTCCAGTACCGCAACGCGTTGTTCCCAAACAATTTTCTGTTCCGGTGTTGACGATACTTTTGTCTCAATCGCCGGGCCACCCTTGTTCATGTGTTTGATATTATTGAAAAAACCAAGCATGCGGTAATAGTCGTCTTGCAATATCGGATCGCGTTTATGGTCGTGGCATCGCGCGCAACCCAGGGCCATGCCCATCATCGCTCCGCTGGTGGTCGACACGATGCGATCCAAATTATCGTATTTAGCTAATTCACGGTCAGCGGGTTCATCATCCCATAAACCCATGCGGTAGTAACCGGTCGCGGTAACCGAATCGGCTGTGCGATTCGGCATTTCATCGCCGGCTAATTGTTCCACAATGAACTGGTCATACGGCTTGTCTTCATTAAAGGCTTTAACGACGTAATCACGATAGCGCCACGAATGTGGTTTGTCGCCATCACGTTCATAACCATTGGTGTCCGCATAGCCCACCACGTCGAGCCAATGCCGCCCCCATTTTTCACCGTAATGCGGACTGGCGAGCAATTTATCAATGAGTTGTTCGTAGGCTTTCGGATCATGGTTGGCAATAAAACCCGCAACGTCTTCAGCCGAGGGAGGCAAGCCAATTAAATCATACGACACGCGGCGAATGAGCGCGGCTTTCGTCGCTGGTGCTGCTGGTTTAAGGCCGTTCTTATCAAGATCCGCTAAGACATAGGCGTCAATCGGGTTACTGACCCAGCTGGGATTCGACACGGCGGGTTCAGGAGTTTTCAGCGGTTTTTTGTACGCCCAATAATTGCGCGTTTCGTCATTGATCAGCGGTTTCTTCACGACTTGCGCGTGTTCATCGACGACACCAGGGGTCCAGGGTAATCCTTTTTTTACCCATTCGGTAATCACCGCGATTTGTTCGGCTTTCAATTTTTGCTTCGGCGGCATTTGATGATCGTCATCCGCATAATTAATCATCTTCAACAGTAAGCTGTTGGCGTTTTTTTCTAAGTCCACCGCAGGTCCCGTTTCACCCCCGCGCACGATTGCCCCGCGACTGGTTACGCGCAGGTCGGCTTTAGTTTTTTCGCCACCGTGACATTTTAAACAACTCTCGTCCAAAATGGGTTTTACTTGTTGCTCATAAAACGCCACGTCAGCAGGGCTAAAAGTTGGTTCGTCAGCGGTAAATCCGATGGAGCACGCCGTGAGCAACAAGCTGGTCGATACGGACATGTTTTTCATGGCGGTCTTTATTGGATGAGATTTATTCATGGCAGAGTATCCAAAATAATAAGGACGGCGATAATAAGCGTAGGTTGTTACGGTGTGATTTGCGTTGCGGAAAGATAAAGCAGGCGCACATCGTTTTCACTTAAGGCACGGCGATAGATTCGGATGTCGTCGATGTCACCGCGAAAATTAACGTGAGAATTTGGAGCGTATTTACCGAGCGAGCCTAAACGCAGCGGTTCGGGCGATATTGGTGGAGCCGGACTCGTAATGGTCGCGATGCGAATGCCATTAACATAAAACCGTCGCACGGTGCCATCAAATGTCGCAATAAGATTAACCCACTCGCTCGGCGTGAAATCGTGGTCTATAACACGGTC
>CANETI010000278.1 GCA_947440715.1 Planctomycetota bacterium
ATTAAAATTTTGTTGCTGTTTTTTTAATGCATCTAGGGTCGATTAAAATCCACACGAGAAAATATCTATGGACAATTCTGCCTTCACTTCCGAGGCGCCAGGAAAATTAGTCGATATCGACGATGGGGAAAAGGCGTTCGTGCCCAACCCCCTGCCTCCTGGGTGGACGTTTCCGGCGCGTCTTTGGCCGTTGCTATCAAAGGCGAAATGTTCCATGTCACTCCTTGAGGGTATTGGACGCCAGGTATCCACACCAGACCTTTTAATTCGACCACTCCAAAATCTTGAGGCGTTGCGGTCGTCAGCGCTGGAAGGGACCTACGCGACCCCCGAAGAACTACTGTTATATGAAATGGAACTACCGGAGGTAAACTCTGGTCCAGATGCGGTCAAAGATTGGAAGGAGGTTTTTAATTACACGAAGTCGCTACAGTATGGTTTAAATTCAGAGCTTCCGATTTCTGGCCGACTTATTAAGGAAATGCATCATATATTATTAAGCGGCGTCCGTGGTGATGAAAAAACACCGGGCGAATTTAGGCGAAGACAGGTTTATATTGGGGCAAACCATCGCTTTATTCCACCCCCAGCCCAGCTCATATCTGAAGCCGTCAGTGACCTGGAGAAATATGTCAATAATATATCAAATGACTACGATCCGCTGGTCGCCTGTTACCTCATGCACTATCAATTTGAAACGATTCACCCATTTCTTGATGGGAACGGGAGAATTGGCCGATTGCTGCTAGCACTTATGACTCATAAGTGGTGTGGTTTCTCCAAGCCGTGGCTGTATATGAGTTCATATTTTGATAAACATAAAGAAAGCTACATACAAAAATTATATAATGTCAGCGCCAAAAATGATTGGGAATCCTGGATAGCATTTTGCCTAGAGGGAACGGTGCTTCAAGCAGAAGACACTATTTCACGGTGCGATAAGCTTAGACGACTCAGGGAAGCCTATATCAGTAAGATCTCCGATAAGGGTGGTGACGCTCGAATAATGGTTTTGATCGATAGTCTTTTTGGTCATCCCATTATTAAAATTGTTGACGCAGTGAAGTTACTTGATGTTTCCTATCCGACGGCCAAATCGGACATCGAGAGACTGGTTTCTTTGACTATATTGGAAGAGCTTTCGGGACACATAGCCAAAGCCAAAACCTACTGGGCACCAGAAATCGTCATGATCGCCTACCGTGATGAATCCTGATGGGAGCCCTTAGATAAATAGTAAGACAGGCATCCACTTTGATCTGCGTAAAGTACTTCTGTTACAATTTTTATTACAATAATAGCCAAACATCTTTGTCGTGCTCGATAAAAATGCTTTCATTTCGCTGGAGTTTTTCCGCCTTTAAACCACTCACGTCTAAATGAGCGTGCCAAAATAAATCCCCAATCGTTAGCGGAAAATAAAACATGCCCGCAGGTGACGCCTGGGTGGCCTTCGCCCTTCCGTAGGTAGCGGAAAATACGCCCCTGGAAAAACAGCCCGCCAAGCACCGATCGTCGGGCATCATGGGAGCGAAGCGACCGCCCGATGATTTTTTTCATAGCGAAGCGTAGAAAAAAAAGGCGCGACAAAGGGACGCGGGGCCTGGAGCGTAGCCCCAAAACAAACAAACTTACACTTTCGAACGGATTTCCAGATCGTTCCAGCGTTCAAATAATTGTTCGACTTTTGCCTGGGCGACTTCGAGATCGGCGCAGGCTTTGGTTAATGCGTCTGGGTCGCTGTAAACGGCTGAGTCGTTGAGGCGCTTATCGACTTCGTCGACTTCGGCTTCGGCGGCGGCGAGTTTTGCTGGGAGGCCTTCTAATTCGCGGCGCTCTTTGCTACTTAATCCGGTCGTTACGGGTTTGGCTTTATCGCGTTTTGCTGGAGCGAGTGCGGCAACGGCCATTTGCTGTTCTTGTTCAGCACGACGTTGCGCCAATTCTTCCCACTGTGCGTAATCAGCGACGATATCCACATTGCCGTTGCCGTCCAAGGCGAGCAAACGATTTGAGACACGATCTAATAAGAAACGGTCATGGGTGACTAATACTAAGGCCCCTGGGAAATCGCTGAGGTTTTCCTCTAACACTTCTAATGACTGAATATCTAAATCATTCGTCGGTTCGTCGAGAATTAATAAATCGGTCTTTTTCAGCATCAAATCGGCGATCAAGACGCGAGCTTGTTCGCCACCGCTCAGTTTACCGACCACGACATCCAACTGTTCGGTGCGAAACAAAAAGCGTTTCGCCCAGGCCGCGACATGCATGTTGCGATCGCGGAACACGACGATGTCGCCAGTCGGACATAAGGCACGGCGCAACGTAATGGTTTGATCTAACGACTCGCGGGTTTGTTCGAAATACACCACTTTTAATTCAAACGCTGGTTTTACCGTGCCTTTATCCGCTTGAAGTTTTCCCGAAATAATTTTCAGCAGGGTGGTTTTTCCGCTGCCATTTAAGCCGAGTAATCCCAGGCGCGTGCCTGGTGAGAGAGTCAGCGACAAGTCTTGGAACAGCGTGCGACCACCTAAAGCTTTGCTGACTTCCGTGAGCACCACTAAATCATTCGTGCGGCGTCCGCTTGCGGCGAAATCGATGGCGGCACTGCGATGCTGCGCGTTACGATATTTTAATTCGGCGAGTTCATCAATTTTGCGACCGGCTTCGTCAATACGAGCGGTCGATTTTGTCGTGCGCGCTTTGGCGCCACGTTGCAGCCATTCAATTTCGCGACGAACTTTATTATCCAAGACATCTTGTTGGCTTTGTTGATTCGCATGAAATTCGGCGCGTTTTGCTAAGAACGAACTGTACGGACCATACGAGCCAAAATAACCATCTGGGTATGCGCGATTTAATTCAATCACCCGATTCACCGCACGTTCTAAAAACGCACGGTCATGGCTGACCAATACCACGGTAATGCGCAGACTGGCTAGCGTCCGTTCCAACCACCAAATACCTTCCAAATCCAAATGATTGGTTGGTTCATCTAACAACAAGACGTCAGGAGCTTGCAGCATGGCGCGGGTCAACGCTAAGCGTTTACGCCAACCGCCAGATAATTTATCAACCGACCGTTCAATTAATTCCGCGGTAAATCCAGCGCGCGTTAAGGCGGCTGCGACATGCGCATCATGTTGGTGCGCGGGAATCGACGCTGGCATGGCCGCCAATAAAACATTTTGCGGCGTGGTTTCTTCAAACTGATCATTTTGCGGCAAATAGACTAAGGAACGATCGCGCGCAACCGCACGTTCGCCTTCGTCTGGTTTATCCAGGCCCGCCATAATGCGTAGCAGTGTCGACTTACCGCTGCCGTTGGGGCCAATCAGCGCGACACGCTCGCCCTCCTCAATCGCGAAGGACAAGTGTTCAAACAACGGGCGAACATCGAACGAGCGCGATAATTCGTGACAACTGATCATTACGGCCATGGGGCGGGGAGCATGTGAAAGAAAGGCTCCGTGCCAAGGGCTAAAGAATGTCCCGGTGTCCGATGTCCGATGTCCGATGTCCGGATATCTAACTTCATCGGTTATTTATTTTGGAAAAAGCACATGGAGCGCTGCAGAAAGATGTTCGCTGCGCTCATGAAAGTCCATGCAGCGCAAAGCGCCACTTTTTTTCCGCGCAAATCCCGCCCATAGAAATTAATTGTTCAACCATGCAGGACATCGGACATCGGACATCGGACATCGGACATCGGACGTCGGACGTCTAAAGTTTAATTCACAATCTCCACCGCCGTTGGGCAGCGATCCGGATGCGCCAACAGTTGATAGATTTCCTGCGCCTGGGGCGTGTCTAAACGGATGCAGCCGTTTGATACTTTGGCCTGCATTTGTGGATTGGGACCGGTGTAGCCGTGGATACCTAAACCATCTTGGCCGAGTCCTTCGGGGGAAAACTTCAACCATACTTTGCCAAGAATATTGCGTGGGTCATCTGGCTGGTAGACTTCGTGCGTTTTGGGATCCGTCCAAGCAGGGTTGAGCACGCGATCGGTTAATCGCGTGGTACCAGTTGGCGTTGGGGTTTCAGTTGCGCCGTGTGAGATCACATAGCGACGGGCAAATAAACCGGCGATATAACAGTCGAGATAAAAATCACCTTTATCAATGTGTAAGAAATTGCCGCCTTTTTCCCGCACATTGACCACTTTCAAACGATCACCCAAATTGAGGCGCGATTCGTTAGAATCGCGGCCACGCATGCGATTAATCAATTCATGCGGCATGCCGTATTTTTTCGCAATCCCATCTGGATTCTCG
>CANETI010000279.1 GCA_947440715.1 Planctomycetota bacterium
CTCCTTCTTACATGCCACCTGAACAAGTGCGCAATGCGAAAGACGCAACCCGTGTGTCGGATATTTATGGTCTTGGCGCAACTTTATATGCGACCATTACCGGTCACCGCCCATTTGATGGAAAAACATCCTACGAAGTAATGGCCAATGTTTTGACGAAAGAAGCGATACCCCCTTCAGTGACAATAACGGATTTGCCGCCAGCGCTCAATGAATTATTGCTCAGCTGTTTGGCTAAAGATCCAGCCAAGCGCCCCCAGTCTGCCATCGCGGTTGCGACTATACTGGAAAAATTATTGAACCAATACGGACGCGCTGAACCAATTAAAACAACAACGCCAAGCGCTGCGTGGAAACGACCGGATGCTGGTCTTTCCGAAACCACTCCGCCAACAATTCAGCAAGGCGGCACCGACCGACTCCGTCGCGCAACGACCGGCCCAGAAACAGTTTCCCCCGCCCCGGGAAGCGCTTGGAAACGCCCATCAGCGAATCCTGCGCCAGTGCAAACCCTACCGCCGCCGACAGCCCCCCCTACCCCACCGGCAACAGCCACCATTTCGCCGCTGATGCTTGGGATATTACTCACCATGGGCGCGCTCATCGTGATCTTGCTGATTATCCTCATTCTCAAATAACATGCCACGACTTGCCGTGGCACAACCATCTGGTCTGATTTATTTATGATTCACCTCGGAGTAAATATTGACCACGTAGCAACGGTGCGCCAAGCGCGCCAAGCAAACGAGCCCGATCCCGTGTTAGCAGCCCACCTAGCTGAACTCGGAGGTGCCAACGGCATCACCGTGCATTTACGCCAAGATCGCCGACATATTCAAGAACGTGACGTGCGCTTATTACGCGAAACCGTACAAGGCGTGCTCAACCTCGAAATGGCAGCAGGCGAGGATATATTAAGTTTAGCACTCGCCGTATGCCCGGACGAAGTGTGCTTGGTACCGGAACATCGTCAGGAACTCACCACCGAAGGTGGATTACGCGTCGATGCGGAAGACCGCATTTTACGCGCCACCATCGATCGTCTCAAAGCAGCAGGAATTCTTGTTAGCTTATTTATCGAACCAGAACCAGCGACGGTTAAATTAGCTAAAGCCATAGGCGCTGATGCAGTTGAATTGCACACCGGCACCTGGGCAAACGCCTTTGCTCATTGTCGCGGTGACGAACACGATGAACAACTCGTCACCCAATTGAGTCGTCTCGAAGAAGCCGCTGATATGGCCACGACGGTTGGCATTCGGTTGCACGCTGGTCATGGCATCACTTATCACAATGTCCGTCTCCTCTTGCACCTACCGCTATTACGAGCGCTCAATATCGGTCACAGCATTGTTAGTCGAGCCGTCATGATTGGAATGGAGCGCGCCGTGTTCGACATGCGTCAACTGATTGATAAAGGCCCGGGCTAAAGTCTTACCTAGCTGCAGGGTAGCTGATTCGGCACGCTCAGGATCCATACCGCCTAGCGGCCTCGTATCAGTCAAAAAATCGTATCCCAAATCTCCCACCGCATATTTCCGCTAGCCAGACGCTCCCAAAGCTACAGCCTGCAGACCTTCCGGAGGTTTCCATGGCTCGTTCTGCCTTCAGCGGCTCAATAGTCGCAATCGTCACACCTTATCGCAATGGTCAGGTCGATATTCCTGCGCTGAAAAAGCTGGTCGATTGGCACATACAACAAGGCACGCAAGGCATTATACCCTGCGGTACCACCGGCGAGAGCCCCACCTTTACCCATGAAGAACAACACCACTTCATTGGCGAGGTCGTGCAAGCCGTTGCTGGTCGCGTCCCCGTTATTGCTGGCGCTGGTTCCAATTCGACGCGCGAAGCGGTTAGCTTAGCAAAATCCGCTGAAAAATGCGGCGCTGACGGCATTCTCACCATCACGCCTTACTACAATAAACCAACACCCGAAGGTTTATTCCAACATTTTAAAGCCGTACGCGAATCCATCGTAATTCCGATGGTGCTTTATAATGTTCCCGGACGTACCGGCATAAACATGTTACCTGACACCGTTGCGCGCGTGTGGGCTTTGGGCGGAATTGATTCGATCAAGGAAGCCAGTGGTTCGATTGAGCAAGTTACTGACATGCTTCAACAAGGCATTCGCGTCTTATCAGGCGATGATGGTCTGGTATTTCCGTTCATGGCTCTTGGCGCATCTGGTGTCATCAGTGTCGTTGCTAATTTTGCTCCGAAATTAATGCGTCAACTGTGCGATGCGTGTGCAGCTGGCAACCTCGTCGAAGCTAGACGTCTGAATTTTATCGTGTGCGAACTCACCAAAGTTGCCTTTAGTGAAGCCAATCCGATCCCGGCAAAAGCCGCCCTGGCTGCCATGGGATACATTCACGAAGAATACCGCCTGCCCTTGGTCCCCATGACGCCCGCGAAAAAGGACATCCTGCTCGCCACGTTACGTAAGCATGGATTACTAGCTGCTGCCAAGGCCTAAGGCAGAAGCAAAGCAGGAATAATAATGTCACTTACGTTAGCGGATAAAATAACCTTGGCCCGTTTGGGGTTAATGCCGCTTGCCGTAGCTGCTTATTTATATCTGCCATTGACGCATTGCTTAGCGTTTTGGTTTTGTGGTTGGATTTGTGCTTTTGCTGAATTCACTGACTACGTCGACGGTAAAGTTGCTCGTTCACGCGGCGAAGTCAGTGATTTTGGCAAACTCGCCGATCCTTTTTGCGATGTTATTTATCGTATTGGTATGTTTTTAGTTTTCTTAATTCCGATTGCTGGTGTCGGTTATCCGGTGGCGATGCAGGGAGACGTTTCACCCCTGCTCAATACCGTAGGATATACCGCTACTCCAACTCCGTTTCAGGACATTCATCAACTCGTTTTTGTACTCAACGCGAATGATGGTGGACACTTGGGCGCTGGACTCGTTCCTTGGTTGCCGGTTGCGTTAATGGTTCTGCGCGAATTAGTCGCTGGAGCACTACGTGCCATGACCGCATCCAGAGGCTTGGTTTTAGCCGCGCGTACCTCAGGGAAAATTAAAGCTTGGTTTCAGGGCGTAACCCTGATTACCATTATGGCTTTCCCCGCCTTCTGGTTTCGCTTAGAACCCTGGCACCTGACGTACGCTTTTTATGCCACCTGGGCCTGCGCCATATTAAGTGTTATTTCAATCATCGAATACATTTGGGTCAATCGTTTGATTCTCAGCCAACTTTCTGGGCATGCTCAAGCAACCAAATAATAAAGTTTCGCCAGCTGTTCCTGCATGCTGACATCCCCGTATTACAGACGACAGGTTCCACCTGAACAGCGCCGGTGTTTCGCCACTAATCGATACAATTGATCTAAAGCTGGCCGCAATAATGAACTCCGAGCCGTTGCCGCTAAATCGCGGCCCATACCGAGAGCTTCGCTCAACGTAATGACCGCATCAATGCCACCCTGAACTGGACCATGAGGGAGTATTAATTTCATCTCATCTGGCACGGCCATCAATCCTAAACGACGTTGAATCTCAGGATCTTGTAATTGCGCGATGCGAAAACCGGCTTTTCTCAAGCGCACACCAAACAAGCTAATCAATTTACGACAAATCGAACAGGCTCCGTCATAGCACACAATTCCGCGTCGAAGTGATGCATTACGCATATTATTCACCTGGAACCGGATCGCCTGGGAAGAAGCTTTCGAATAAGCCTAAATTATTACCGGCAAGACCTGAGGCCAACCAGATCGCGGCACTGATAAAAATAAGTCCGGTAAATAAGCGGCCTAAGCCAATTTCATTGATTGGCGAATCACCATTAAAGCGTAATTTTCCCATAACATAAAGCGCAATGATCAGTGAAACCGCTGCCCAGCTAGAAAGGGTGAAATTACGGCCAATGATGCCCCAGCCCCAGGCCGTATCACAAATGGTGAGAAACTTGAGTGCAGCAGCTAATTCAACTAAACCACCTACAATTTTAAATTCGTTCATCCATGCACCCGCTTTGGGCATGCGCTTCAATAATCCTGGACTCATGGCCAAGGCAAAAAAAGGAAGGGCAATGGCCGAGGCATAAATAGCCATTCCAACAATGGCACGGGTCCACGAGTTCGTAACCACCGCCTGCGATAAAACCGCGCCAGCAAATGGCGCGGTGCAGCTAAATGCGGTTACGGCAAAAGTCAGTCCCATAATCAAAGCGCCGACATAACCACCACGTCCACCGCCAAGCGCATTTTCAAAACTGGACGGTAAGCGAATCAAAAAAGCTCCAAGTAAACCCAATC
>CANETI010000280.1 GCA_947440715.1 Planctomycetota bacterium
CGCAAACCGTTGATTTTTCCAAAATGTTCTTGGATCGTCAGGATATCAGCCAATGCCTGACACGGATGGCACTCATCCGATAAACCATTAATAACTGGCACACTGCTAAACTTGGCCAAATCAACAATGGTCTGATGACTAAACACGCGCGCCATGATGCCTTGCACGTAACGACTCAGCACCCGTGCAACGTCACGCACTGGTTCACGGGTGCCCATGCCGACTTCTTCGCCACGCACGTAAATAGAACGTCCACCTAATTCACTCATCGCGACTTCAAAGGACATGCGCGTGCGTAAACTTGGCTTTTCAAACAACATGGCCAAGGTTTTGCCGCCGAGTACATGCTCAGTAATTCCCTGCGCACGCCGCTGTTTGAGGTAGGCTGCAACGGCAAGCAAATCGGTGAATTGCTCCGGAGTTAAATCATTTAAACTAATAAAATGTTGTGGCATAGCGGCCTCCTGGCCGCAGTTGGTTAAAAGGTTAAAAGGATTTAGGCGCGGGCTTGACGTGCGGTGTCGAGACGCAATTCGGTGCCGATACCTTCGGCGGTAAATATTTCGAGCAGCAACGCATGCGCGATGCTGGCTTGCACGATGTGAATTTTCTTCACGCCACTTTCAAGTGCCGCAATACAACTTTCGACTTTAGGAATCATGCCGTCTTTGATGACGCCTTCGGCAACCAAGCGACGCACATCGCTGTCCGTCATGCTGGAAATACGCGTGCTCGGATCTTTCGGGTTGGTCATGACGCCAGGGACATTGCTCATAAATACTAATTTTTCCGCCGCTAATCCCGTCGCGACCGCCAAGGCAATATCATCGGCATTGGTGTTCAATACTTGACCATCGACGGTCATCGATAGCGGCGGAATAACCGGAATAAGTCCGCGCGTCGAATAACGCACTAAACGTTCACGATCAATGGACACTGGACGACCGACAAAACCTAAGGCCGGATCTAAAATTTCACCCTGCACCACCACGTGTGGCGTGCTGAGCTGAATCGCGGCTCCACCCAAATGGAATAAGCGATTATGAATATGTTCATTTAAACGATCGACTTCGCGTTCCACGATTTCGATCGTCGCCTTATCAGTAATGCGGCGGCCATTATGAAATTCCGCTTTAAGTCCGGCTTGTTCCATCGCGCGGGTAATCGATTTGCCGCCACCATGGACTAAAATAGGGCGTACGCCAACTTGCTCTAACCACACTAAATCGGTCAGCAATGAATCCAGCACCACTGGATCTTCGATGGGTTCTCCACCCAGTTTGACCACCATAAATTGGTGGTGAAAGCGTTTGAGAAAGGGCAGCGCCTCTATCAACACCTTGGCTTTGCGCGTCGCTTCGTCGACCACTACAACTCAACCTCCGCAGCCAGTCGCTGCTGAAAAAAGCAAGGCGCGGACTATAGAGCGATGATCAGTTTGTCGAGAGTCTTCCAGCCGTTTTCGGCCCCAACGCGGATGATCCATAGACAAAAGCAGCTACTGCAACGAGCTGCTATTATTGCTCGCTTACCTCATCGTAATCACCTTACGTCACAGTGATTACAGATTAAAATCAGGCCATGCCAGCCCGTTTAATTAGAGCCCCGCCATCCTGCCGAGCAAAAGGCGATGCAATTCAGGTCCATAGAGCAACGCCAAAACTGCGCCCACGGCCAACCAGGGACCAAACGGGATTTCACGTTGCTTGTGCAATAAGCGCATCGGCAGGCCCACCAAGGTCCCCACAATCGCTGCGCCAAAGAACGCATACAGCACACCAATTGGTCCCAAAAAGGCTCCCACCGGCGCCAGGAATTTAACATCACCAAATCCCATCGCGTTACGACGGAAAGCCATGGTGCCCAGCAGGCCAACGCAATAAAGCGACAGCCATCCAATAAGGCTACCGTAAATGGCCATCGCCCCCTGCGATGCGCACATGATCCACCAGCCATTGGGACCGCCTGGTTGGAAATAAACTAAGGCTAAAACCGCGAGCGTTGGCGGTACCGTCACAGCGATGTACCACAAAACGCCAATGCGGAAACCACGATGGTCCAGTTCGCCCCAGCGCTGTTCCGGTGGACAAAAACTGCTGTAAACCCAGCGTGCCAAGGGCAGTGACGCCAATAATAATCCCAGGGCCACGGCAACGCTCACCGCAAAAATGGTGATGAAATGACTGGGCGTCATCACCGCATTGCGAAAGACATCAAGATGCACCAACCAATCCTGCGGATTAAATAAATTATGATGCGACATCCCCACACCGGTACCAACAGCCAGCCACGGAGCGGCGGCCTGAAATGGTTTGGTAATTTCATCCGGAATAATGGTGTGCTCTAAATCAATGAATGACGACACGACTAACAAGTAAGCCAATGACAATACTACCGCACCAGCAATGGCGCGTGCGATTGGTTCGTCCACGCCAGCCTGTAATAACCAAGGTGAAACCGCATAAGGACTAACCGACGCCCACCACACCACCGTACCACTGACGGCTGCTACAACGAGTTCCAGAATCAAATAGCGCGGGCTAAATTTAACATCACACCAGCGACAGCGACCACGTAAAATTAAATAACTGATCACCGGCAAATTATCGTACCACTGCACATGTGTCCCGCAGCTGTAACAACGGCTCGGCGGCAACACGACGCTTTCATTTCGCGGCAAACGGTGAATGCAAACATTCAGGAACGAGCCGATGAAGGCACCAAACATAAAAGCAATGACGGCGGACATTGGTACGGTTGTCGTCCAACGCGCGCTAACGTCAATTCGTTGCTCTGCGGTTCGCCTGGTGGTCAACGGTGCAGCGCGACCTAGTTCATCCGCACCTGGATGGGGATTAGGTCACCAACTCACTGGAAATGTTAGCAAAACGGAACGAATTGCGAAGGCTTGGCGTGCAGAATCGCCTTTATCAAGAGAAGATTAACCGCCGGAACGGTGACCCGAATCAAAGTCAACGAGCTGGAATCACTGTCGACGATGGCACCGTGATGTAGTCGTGTTCCTCTGGTAATGGACTAAATAAACTATCAATCGTGGCGCGTGCCCGCGATGGGATTGCCTTTATATTTCCCTGTCGCAATTGTGTCGCGACTTGATCACGCGATTTAGGACCAACCCCAGGCAAAGCATCAGCCATCCATGGCGCAGCATCTGAAAGCGCTAAGCGCGGTGGAATATTCGCTCCAGGTGCTGGTCGCCATGCCAAACCGGCGATGACCAGCATGACCAAGACTAAGGCAAAAGTGGGCGCGCGATTAGCCATGAGCGTTCGCCTATTTCGCCAAAGCTGTAATATGCGCGATGCGATCTTTTCCACCACCATCCGCCACAATAGCGCAGCACCAACCGTGTTCCTGAGCTAACAGAGAAATAGCCGGACCTTGTTGCCAGCCATGCTCTAAAAATGCCTGTCCGGTGGCTGGCACCAACAAGCGTTTAAAATCCGCTAATAATGGGCGAATTAAATCTAATCCGTCATTTCCAGCAAATAAAGCCAATGCTGGCTCAAAGGCTAATTCGGGATCGCATAAATTCCGTTCCAATTCACCGATGTAAGGTAAATTCGCCACCACGATATCAAAAGGTCCAGGTAAATGTGCGGCTAAATGTCCTTCATGCCATTCTACCGTCAAACCTAACCGTTCACCATTCGCACGCGCAATTTGCAATGCTTCACTACTGACATCACTAGCACTGACCGTCCATGTTGGACGCGCCTGCTTAAGCGCGAGCGCAATAGCACCGGAACCAGTGCCAACATCAAGCACGCGAAGGTCCTCGCGGTCAGCAAACGTTTTCAGGATTAGCTCAACCAATTCTTCAGTTTCTGGACGCGGCACCAACACCCCTGGCCCAACTTTTAATTGCAGCGACATGAAATCCTGCGTGCCTAACACATATGCCAACGGTTCGCGACGACCACGACGCTGAACTAATTCCCGTAATCGTATGACGTCAGTTTCCTCAATAGGCATGTCAAAACGTGTGTATAAATCCATGCGTGAGAGACCTAATGTCTCAGCAAAAATCCATTCCGTTTCCCGACGTGCATTCGGTAATCCATGTTTGGTCAGGTAATCGGTGCTGCGGCGCACCAAATCCATAAGGGTCGGCAATGACATGGCTCGAACGGTATGACGATTATGGACCGGGGCTAGGTCAGGGAATTTAGCCGACAAAAAACACGACGAAAATCACCGAGAACCGTTTTTCGCGCCGCGTTGACAACATATGACCACTAGCA
>CANETI010000281.1 GCA_947440715.1 Planctomycetota bacterium
AGAATCCGCTACCCATTCAACGCCAATTGATCGCGTAATCATCGCGACACTATCGTCGGTTTTTTCAGCGGTTCCTTCTGGTGAAATTAGTTTAACCACTGGTTCATTACGCTGGCCAAATTCGTTCGTCATCCATCCAATGGCGAGTCCGATCAACAATAAGGCAGCCGCAGCGGAACTCCAACGTATCGGGAATGAGACGGTGCGGCGCGCGGAAAATTCATGATGAGCAAGCTCGGTGCTATGGTTTTTGGGCTGCACATTTTCGATATCACCACCGGCAACACTTTCCTGTTTTAACGCCGCGTCGAACACCATGACCTGGGCATAGTAACGTCGCGCTTCAATATCGTTGCGCAAAATTGTTCGTAATTCATCCACTCCGGCATCATTTAATGTCCCGAGTTGCTGTTCCAATAATAATTCCGCTAGCCGTTCATGTTTATCAGGCGTCGACATCGGTCCACCCCTTTGCGGTCATGGTTGCGGTAATGCATTCTTGTAAATGACGACGCACGCGCAGCAGCGCCACCTTCACCGCACTTTGCGAACGATCCATCGCCGAAGCAATCGCATCGATTGACTCATCAGCAAAATATCGACGGCGCACTAATTCTTGATTTATTTTAGATAATTTTGTCAGGCAACCTCTGAGTGCCTGCTGTTGCTCCGGTAAGGTCACCGCTGCCAATTCGACTTCTTTACTTACCATTTCTATCAACTCAGGGTCCAATAATAAGCGATCACGCTTACGGTCGCGCAGGTGCGCTAAGACTTGAAATTTCCCCACCGAAAATGCCCAATACAAAAAACGTTCGCCTGGCTGAACCTCTGCATATTTACGGAGCAACACAATATTAGTTTCTTGCAATACATCTGCTGCGCGATCGTGATTGCCAAGCAGCGAGAAAATATAGGCATAAATACGTGTCTGATGTTCCGTCAACTGTCGTATGAAAGTTTCTTGGTCATGCACTTCAGGCATTGGCGTATCCCTCTCAATATATTCTTAAGTTCAATACAGACGAAGATCTGCGTCATGGTCGGAACGTTCGTTCACGGTAGCTTACCATCTAGCAGTACCACAGGCCAACCATCGGTTACATGCTTTTTGACTAAAAGAACCAAAGAGATTTCATCTCTATCGCGCCAAAACAACGTTTACCAATCAGCAACGTGGTTTTCTAACTTGATTCCCTCCTGCGCCTTGCCTGATCGACCAGCTTTTACTTCCAGACCAATCGATTTTCATAGATCACGTCTTCGCCTGCCTGCACGGAATCCATGGCACGATTGGTCAACTCATCCACGTGTTCATTGCCGCGATTTCCGGAATGACCTTTAACCCAACGCCAAGTTACCTGGAAGCGCGCGTTGAGTTCGTCGAGTTCTTTTAAAAGGTCGACGTTTTTTAACTCCCCCTCTTTGCGTTTCCAGCCACGGGCTTTCCAACCGGGCATCCATTCACTGACGGCTTTGATGACATATTGACTATCACTATATAATAAAACTTTGGTGCCGTCTTTTTTAAGCGAACGCAAGGCCATAATGGCGGCCATGATTTCCATCCGGTTGTTGGTGGTTTCTTTTTCGCCACCACATCGTTCAAGCGCCTGTCCATTGTTAGGATTGTAAATCATAAAACCCCAACCGCCTGGACCAGGATTTCCTCGGCACCCACCATCGGTGTAGGCAACGACATCGAAAACGGCGTCGCCCTTATTATCAACCATCGTCATTACTCGCGCGCTTGCCAATTTTTGTACTTTCGGAACTTTCTGCTTCCGCAGGAGCATCAACGTAACTTGCGCGGAATTTATCCGCAAATTCAGTAAAAGTCCCTGCCACAATAGCAGCTCGCATGCGTGCCATTAATCGTTGATAATAAGCAAGATTATGCAGCGACAATAATTGACCGCCTAATATTTCACCGCTCTTCAGCAAATGTTGAATATACGCACGCGAAACGCGAGAGGCTTGTGATGGTGTATCGGGATCGACCGGACGTGGATCTTCGGCGTATTCCAAACGCTTAACCCGCATTGGACCGTTATCCGTGTAGGCAGTGCCGTGGCGGCCCATACGGGTGGGCAACACGCAATCGAATTGATCGATACCACGAGATACGGCTTCGACTAAATCCAAAGGTGTGCCAACGCCCATTAAATAGCGCGGCTTCGCGCTTGGTAAGTGCGGGCACATCCAATCCAGCACTTGCAGACGATCAGCGAAACTTTCACCCACGGCTAAGCCACCCAATGCCGTTCCCGGTAATTCGTGGCGCACGGCATCTGCCAATGACGCCTCGCGTAAATCACGGTGTAAACCACCTTGTACGATCGGGTAAAGCGCTTGCTCGTTTGCTCCACCTGGCAAATCCGGGGCGCGCCACGCACGAACGGATCGTTCCAGCCAAGCGGCTGTGCGACGGTTACAAGCTTCGATGGCGGAGCGCTCTGCGTCTGCGGCGGGACACTCATCAAAAGCCATGATGATATCAGCACCAAGCAAGCGTTGAATGCGAATGGATTCTTCCGGCGTCAAATTAAAGGCGGTTCCGTCTAAGTGACTGCGAAACCACACGCCTTCATCCGTTATTTTGCGATTCGCCGCTAAACTGAAAACTTGATAACCACCTGAATCCGTCAGCATTGGTCCACGCCAACCAGTGAACGCATGTAATCCACCAAGTTTGCGTACACGTTCTGGTCCTGGGCGCAGTGCCAAATGATAGGTATTGGAGAGCATAATGCCCTGTCCCAAATCCTCTGCTTGTTGAACCGTCACGCCTTTAAATCCACCCAACGTAGCGACCGCCATAAAACACGGCGTCGGAACCGAACCATGCGGAGTCGTTAAGGTGCCAGCACGAGCGGCGCCATCAGTGGCAATTACATTAAAAGAAATGGCTGACATTTATTTTCCCGATGTCCGACGTCCGATGTCCGACGTCAAGACAGGTGACCAGTGAAATCCAGGTAATCCAAACTTGCCGCTACCACCTATTTGTTCAAATGTCATTTGCGCCTTTCGCGACATCGGACATCGGACATCGGACATCGGACAAATACCGTCACCACATCGTCCTCAAAATTACACGAGGATAAAAATGAGCGAGAATATTTTTCGCGACCCAACCTTGGCGGGCCATTTCCCAGGCGCTTATTTGACTCATGCCAACGCCGTGGCCCCAGCCTAAGCAAGTGATTTGATAATCTTTAGTGTTGCGATTATCGGCCGAATCAACGCGTTTGGGGCTATCGGGGCTCCACAGCGTGGAACGAATACGCGATGGACCCATCGCCATCCGAAACAGATGTGCAGGCAATTCAATCGGATCTCCTAAGGTATGATGAATCAATACCGTATCGACGCGATTGCTAATCGTGCTGCGTTGCCCAACGCGAAGGTCTTTAATAAATCCAACTTGGCTTAACCGCGGATCATTCGTGCGTTCCGCCAGTTTGCGCAATTCGGTGCGAATAAGTCCCGGCGTAATGACTTCGGTTGATTGCCAATGGGTCACCGATTTACCTAATCCCTCTGCGCCTGGGAGACAAAATGGATCAGGCTGCGCGGGCATTATTCCTGCTGGTAATAATTGTCCTTGGGTATCGCGTTCGCCTGGAAATACAGATTCCACCGTGGCCGTAAAACCACCGGAACTCGCACAAAAGAGCGGTGCAAATGGAAACGATCCCTGCGGCATATCGGTAAAAGTAATAATTCCTCGGGTTTCAACCACCGCGCGTGAAATAAGTGGCGGACCATTACCGGTGCCGCGATAATCTTGGTCGTTAATACCATCAACCACATCAAATGGTTGTCGCGCCGTGCGTGCTCGCCAAGCCCGCGCATAACCATAAGAACGGCTTAAAATTGATTGTGCCTTAAGTGCCTCTAATGCATAACCAGATGACATTTCAACGGCGACCACGCCATCAACATACGCTTCCATGGGGAGACAATTGAGTAAACGCATGTCCTTAGCTGTAGCCCAGGTAATTTCGGCACTGCCACGATAGCGCCGACCTTGCAGACCGAACACGGCGTCAGCATTCGAGGCTTCAAAACTGGTCGCATCACGGCGCCCAGGAATATCCGCTTCAAGACTTGCTGGTAACGTTGCTTGTGGTTGCACGACCAGCCTGGTGACCGGCCACCGTACTTCACGTCCACCACTTCCCCATTCTCGACTAGCCAAAACTAAACCATCACTGACATCCGTCAGCACCGTCAAT
>CANETI010000282.1 GCA_947440715.1 Planctomycetota bacterium
AGGCGGGGCCATTAACTAACGCAAATAAATCCTAATAATAAATGGCTCCAGCCTTTCTGCAGCCTAAACAAAAGTGTCCCTAGTAAATTAATTACTGATCCCGCAAGACTTCCGGACTTCCGGACCTCCGGACTTCAGAAAGGACTTCAGATGGACTCATGCACTTCCGGGAGTGGCAAACGCCTCCATCCCCACACACGAACACACTAAATTGCGATCGCCATACACATTATCAACGCGGCCAACTGACGACCAGAATTTTGCTTCGCGCATCCATGCGGTGGGGAAGGCGGCGGTTTCACGGCTATAGGGATGTGACCATTGGCTGGCGGTGACCATGGCGGCGGTGTGCGGTGCATTTTTTAGTGGGTTGTCTTTGCGATCACTGGTGCCAGCAGCTACCGCCATGATTTCGCCGTGAATGCTGATCATCGCTTCGCAAAAGCGATCAATTTCTACTAACGATTCACTTTCGGTTGGTTCGATCATCAACGTGCCGACGACGGGAAAGGACAG
The DNA here is from genome assembly GCA_947440715.1 of Planctomycetota bacterium. GTDB lineage: Bacteria > Planctomycetota > UBA11346 > UBA11346 > UBA11346 > BOG-1363. The sequence continues at coordinate 517 of CANETI010000282.1, forward strand.
CGTTGGGGCATGAAAGCCATAATCAATTAATCGTTTAGCCACGTCTTCAGCTTCAACGCCATGCACTTTGAATGGACGCAAATCGATAATGCATTCATGGGCAACTAAGCCGTCTTTGCCTTTATATAAAACCGGAAAAAATGAATCGAGGCGTTTGGCCATATAATTGGCATTTAAAATGGCGATGCGCGTAGCTTGAGTTAAGCCCTGACCACCCATCATGGCAATATACATCCACGAAATAACCAAAATGCTTGCTGATCCCCACGGTGCAGCGGAAATGGCACCTAATAATTTATCGCCGCCCATGTCGACCACGGGATGTTTAGGTAAATAAGGCACCAGGTGACGAGCCACGCCAATCGGTCCCATCCCAGGTCCGCCACCGCCGTGGGGAATACAAAAAGTTTTATGTAAATTGAGATGGCAAACATCAGCGCCGATTAGGCCAGGGCTGGTCAAGCCAACCTGAGCATTCATATTAGCGCCATCCATATACACTTGTCCGCCATGTTCGTGCACGATGCGGCAAATATCTTTGATCGAAGCTTCAAATACGCCGTGCGTTGATGGATAGGTGACCATCAAACAAGCGAGATTTTCCGCGTGGGCGGCGGCTTTGGTGCTGAGGTCAGCGACATCAATATTACCATTGGCGTCGCATAATACCGGGACCACGGTCATACCGGCCATAGCAGCGGTGGCCGGATTGGTACCATGGGCTGACATCGGGATCAGACAAATGTTACGTTTGCTGTGTCCACGGCTGGCATGCCAAGCGCGAATAACTAACAGACCGGCATATTCGCCCTGTGAACCAGCATTTGGTTGTAACGAAACGCCAGCAAAACCAGTAATGGTTGCTAACCATTCTTCTAATTGCTGAAATAATTCCTGATATCCCTGCGTTTGAGACTTCGGCGCAAACGGATGAATATTGGAAAACTCTGACCACGAAACAGGTAACATTTCAGCCGTGGCATTTAATTTCATGGTACATGAACCAAGCGGAATCATGCTGTGGCACAGTGATAAATCTTTGGCTTCTAAACGTCGCAGATATCGCAGCATCTCAGTTTCACTGTGATAGCGATTAAATACCGGATGAGTCAAGAAGGGTGAACGACGCGACAAGGCTTCAGAAATGACTGATTTAACCGTCAAATCATTTAAGGAAAACGATAGCGCTTTGCCCGCATTAAAAATGGTGAGCAAGGTTACAATATCTGATTCATTGGTGCGTTCATCGCAGGCGATGCAGAACGTATGCGCATCAAGTAAGCGTAGATTTATTTGTTGGGCTTCAGCGAGACGTGAAATTTCAGCGGCCTGGTGTGGTACATCAATGCGCAACGTGTCAAAATACACGGTAGGGCCGTAAGAATATCCTAACCGAGTTAGTCCGGCAGCTAATAAACCAGTTAGTGCGTGAACGCGCGCCGCAATGGCGGTTAATCCAACTGGTCCATGGTACACCGCGTACATGGCCGCCATGTTGGCGAGTAAAGCTTGAGCCGTACAAATATTCGAGGTGGCTTTTTCTCGGCGAATATGTTGTTCGCGGGTTTGTAGCGCTAAACGTAACGCCGGATTTCCTTGGCTGTCGCGGCTGACGCCAACTAAACGGCCAGGCATGGCGCGTTTGAAATTATCACGCGTGGACAGGAATGCGGCATGGGGACCACCGTAACCAAGCGGCACACCAAATCGCTGGCTGTTTCCAAGCGCGATATCCGCACCGAATTCTCCTGGAGGGGTCAACAACGTGAGCGCTAATAAATCGCAAGCGACCACGGCTAAGGCACCAGCCGCGTGGGCTTTGCTAATAAAATAACGATAATCGCGCACCGCACCATCGGTGGCAGGATATTGTAACAGCACGCCCATTAAACCGTCGGGAAAGGCAAATTCGCGGAAGTCACCGACCAGTACTTCAATTCCCAGGGGCTGAGCGCGGGTTTTAATCACATCAATGGTTTGCGGATGGCAATCTCGCGAGACAAAAAAGCGATTACGATTTTCAGTTAATCCAGCACACATGGTCATCGCTTCAGCCGCAGCGGTGGCTTCATCTAATAATGAGGCATTAGCGACAGGCAATCCGGTCAAATCACCGATCATGGTTTGGAACGTCAGCAAACCTTCCAAACGACCTTGGGCAATTTCCGCCTGATAGGGGGTGTATTGCGTGTACCAGCCTGGGTTTTCTAAAATATTGCGCTGAATAACGCCGGGCACGATGCAGTCGTGATAACCCATGCCGATAAAGGAACGAAAAACCTGATTGCGTTTCGCCATCGTTCGCAGTCGAGTCAGCGCATCGGCTTCACTTTGTGCTGCGGCTAAATTCAGTGGTTCAGCTTGGCGAATGGCGGCAGGTACCGCGCTATCAATTAAATCCGACACGGATTTATAACCTAAGGTTTTCAGCATCCGCGTTTGTTGGGCGGCATCAGGTCCAATGTGGCGATTGACGAAATGATCGGGATGAGTGGCGATGGGCATAAAACGCTTTCAGCCTGGAACAGGGACACCACACGTCACTCCAGGTCGTGACGACGTGCAGGTATCCCCTGTCTGATGGCCTGAGAGCGTGACTCCGTCGGCGCTGCGCTTTTGCTTATGGGCAAGGCAGACTTTCCAGGGTGCCGTCGAACAGCGGTTCTTTGGCCTGAGAGCGTTATTCCTTCGGCACTCCGTTCCTGCTATTTCTAGCAGATGGAGCTTCTCCCGCTGTCGTCGTTCGGCGTTGGGATGGTCGTGGAGCGCAGCGTTGGTCAAGTGCTGTCCGGACTTCCGGACTTTAGAAAACGGACCTCAGATGCGATTCAGCGCCTGATCCAAATCCGCAATCAAATCATCCGCGCTCTCAAGACCCACGCTCATGCGAATCAGGTTTTCTTTAATCCCCAACGCGGCGCGTTCTTCTGGGGATTTATCGTAATAACTCATCAGCGCGGGTTGTTCGATTAACGATTCTGGGCCGCCAAGGCTGGGGGCTAAATACGGTATTTCGCAGGCATCGACCACTTTGGAGCCATCTTCCAGGCTGCCTTTAATGGTAAAACTAATCAGCGATCCAAAGCCGCGCATTTGTTGTTTCGCAATGGCGTGCGCGGGGTGGCTTGGCAAACCTGGGTACCACACGCGTTCAACTTTGGGATGTTTCTCTAAAAATTCGGCGATGCGTTGGCCATTTTCATTTTGATGACGCATACGCACAGCAAAGGTTTTCAGTCCACGAATCAGCATATACGCGGTAAAGGGCCCAGCTAAGGCGCCAAACATGCCCTGATGTTCGCGGATCGCTTCGATAATGGGTTTTGCGCCGATGACGACTCCGGCCATTAAATCATTATGGCCGCCTAAATATTTGGTTGCGCTGTGGATCACTAAATCCACGCCAAATGATAACGGCTGTAAATTATACGGCGTCGCTAGCGTCGCATCGATTAACGTTTTGATGCGCTTGGCTTTTGCCACTTTCACTAAGGCGGCTAAATCAATGCAGTTTAAATACGGATTGGTTGGGCTTTCGGTAATAATCAATCGCGTGTTCGGTGTAATCGCGGCTTCAATGCCAGCCACCGAGGGCTCACAGCTCGTGTGTTCGATGCCAAATTTTGCTAAAAATTCACGCACAAACACCCGCGTTTTGCGGTAACTGTCGGCGGTGATGACAATGTGCATCCCAGGCTTCACCATCGCCAACAACGTGG
>CANETI010000283.1 GCA_947440715.1 Planctomycetota bacterium
ATTCCGTCGCTCAAGTAAGAGAGCGACGGAATAACCGAGGATTTTATAAGCACTTTTGAAACCAATTCTCTATCACTCAGAACGTAAGAAATAAAAATGAACAAGAGGAACGGAGAAACGGAGGACGGCATTCAATCATCTGGTTCTTAATTCATCAGTTTTTCTCCTCCGTTCCTCCGTTTCTCTTGTTCAATGCTTGGTTGATGACTTACAAAGCCGCGTTGTGAATGATGGATGATTGGTATGATAACTCCACCAGACGGTGAATGGGTCGCGATCCGCGAAAACGTTTTATTTACGGACAGCACCCAGGCGCACAGCAAGCCGCCGGTTTTACGGCGCGAATATCCATACTGGTAATATAGTCCGCCGGCGTGGTTCCAGGTGGCAAGGCAGCAGCGACATTGCGATAGAGCGGATCGTCACCAGCGGTGAGGGCGGCAACGTAAGCCGCTTTTGATTCGAGGCGAACGGTGGCTAATCCGGCGTTAATCATCATCCGTCGTAGGTCATCCACGACACTCGCACCACTAATACAACCGACATAGGCTTCTACGGCATTTTTCAAATTATCGGGCAATGGCTTTAATAACACCATGTCGCTGACGGCAACGCGACCGCCTGGTTTTAAGACACGGGCTATTTCGCGCCACACTTGGGGTTTATCGGTTGAGAGATTAATGACGCAATTCGAGATGACCACGTCGACGCTGGCATCAGCCACGGGTAAGTGCTCAATTTCGCCCATGCGAAATTCAATATTCGCTAGGCCGGTGCGTTGGGTGTAGCCAATTAAATTATTTCGCGCCCGTGCTAGCATGTCGGGGGTCATATCGACGCCAATGACCTGTCCTTTTGTTCCAACTTTTGGGCCGCATAAAAAAGCATCAAAGCCAGCACCACTTCCGAGATCGAGTACGACCTCCCCAGGTTTCAGCGCCGCGATGGCTCCTGGATTACCACAGGATAATCCAAGGTTGGCTCCTTCGGGTAAAATAGTCGCTAATTCTTTTGCATCGTAACCAATGGCCGCTGCTAAGGCGTCCGGATTGGCCGCAGGTGCACAGCAGCCATTAGTGCTTGAGGTGCTTGGCCCGCAGCAGGAAGAACCAGCGCGGGCCATAGCACCATATTCTTCACGCACGGTGGCTCGTAGGTCAGTGGCATTATTCATAGTGAATTCCTTGGTAAAGCTTGAGGAGTGTGCAGGAGATTTTATGTTTCGGAAGTGTCGCATTGACCGCAATTTGTCGTTGATTCGCAGCCCAGAGGCCGACCAAGCGCGTCTCGCGCAATGGTGCAACACTGTTCAATGGCCGCACGTAAATGTTCACGACCGCGGCGAAGTCGTGCCTTTAATGCTGGTAACTCGATACCTAATTGCTCGGCGGCAGCTCTCGGCGCGACGCCTTCCAGATCAACTAAACGAATGACTTGGCTTTCGTGGGGTGGTAAATGGTCAACTTGTTGCGCGGCATACGTGCGCAGAGCGATGTGCATGGGATCATCGGTGGACAGTTCCGCATCCACCGCAAACAATACGACGAGTGTGCTGTCGGAAGTCTGATGTGGACGCTGACGTCGCAGGTGGTCAATTAAAACACTGCGGGTTATTCTGGCAGTCCATGAACCAAGGTGATCAATGGAGCGTAATTGTCCCAGATGTTGAGAGAGACGTAAAAAAACCTCCTGCGCTAAATCATCAACGGTCGCGACATCTTTTCCCAGACGTTTTAATAAGAACGCGCGAATTTGTTGCTCAACGCTCGCCCAAGCCGTGTCGATGGTCGTCATAGGTCACCTCACTATTAAGACGTATCCACCCCCAGATTGGATACCAGAATTCTGGACCTAGCTCTCAACGGTATCCAATAACATGATTTTTATCGTGCGTTGGTCGTATTTGTTCCGCGAATAAACGAGGCAAATGGCCCCTATTTTTCGCATGGTGGGTTAAAGTGTTTTGTCAGTCGTAGGAATCTTTCTCAGTAGGCAGTTCCACAAAATTACCTATGGTTCGCTGCGCATGAACCAAGCCGTTAGCCAATCCGCACCGCTTCTCCAAGCGCTTAACCTGAGTAAAACCCTTGGTGGTAAACGAGTCGTTGATGGGGTGGATATTACCTGCGCCCCTGGAGAAGTCGTTGGTTTATTGGGTCCCAATGGCGCAGGGAAAACTACCAGCTTGCGCATGTGTTATGGTTTTTTACGCCCAGACAGCGGATCGGTGCGTATTGCTGGCCATGATTTGGTCACCGAGCCGAATGCAGCTAGACGTGCCTTAGGTGTCTGCACCCAAGACGATACGTTTGACGCTGATTTTTCCGTGCGAGGTAATTTAGAGCAAACCGCGCGTTATTATCGTCCGCGCATTGAACATCTTAATCAGCGTATTGATGAACTATTACAACAATTTGGTTTAGACGTTTATGCCAATCATATGCCGGAAATGTTATCGGGTGGATTTCGTCGTCGTCTGATGATTGCGCGTGCGGTATTACATAAACCGAAAGTCGTATTTTTAGATGAGCCGACCACGGGACTGGATCCGGATGCACGTGTGGCGGTGTGGCAATTAATTTCCAACCTCCGTGCCGAAGGCATGGCCGTGGTATTAACCACGCATTACATGGATGAAGCAGAACGGTTATCAGATCGTTTATTGGTGATGCAGGCGGGAAAAGTACGGGCCGCAGGTGTGGCAAAAACCGTATTAGGTGATGTTGTCGGCGAACATGTGGTGGTGTTGTCAACCACGGATCCTCAGGCGGCGCACGTTACGGCTTGGTTGCTACAGCGACAATTACGCCCGGCAGTGGTATTGGGTCAATGGCACATTGCGCTGAATGCTGCGGGATTAGCAGCATTTGTGACGACCTTTCCGACCTTGCGTTACGAAGTGCGGGTGCCGACGCTGGATGATTTATTCTTAGCCTTAGCCATGGAGCGTCCGGCGTGATTACTTTTTCTGCTGCCATTGCTTGGCAAAGCTACGCGATTCTAGGACGTCATATTCGCGTGCATGTCCGTAAATGGCATACTGCGTTATTACCGCCGGTGTGCGAACCGTTGATTATGTTATTGGCCTTTGGTGTCGGACTTGGTCGGCAAATGTCGGCCATTACCTGGGATGGACATGCCTTAGATTATCTGACCTATTTAGCGCCTGGGATCCTGGCCTACACCGTATTTATGACGGCATTTTTCCAGTCATTGTTTTCGGCTTATGTGCGCATGCATTTCCAGAAATCGTGGGAAGGACAATTAGCGACGCAGGTACGATTAGAACATGTGGTATGGGGCGAAGCGTTATGGGCCGCCAGTATGGCAACGGCTTATGCCGTGATGGTTTGTTTGGTTCTGCTTGGCTTTGGCATTGGTGGGTGGTTGACGTTGCATTGGTGGTGGATGTTGGCGTCTGTTCCGCTGTTGTTCCTCGCTGCGTTAGCGTTTTCGACCATCGGATTATTATTTACCGCAACGTTGCCGAGCATGGACCATATGGGACTCCCATTTTTCCTGGTGATTATGCCGATTGGCTTTGCCAGCAGCACTTACTTTCCAATGCCGGATATTCCGGGCTTAAGCACGATCGTGCAAATAAATCCACTTCATCATTTAGCCGAAGGGCTGCGACAATTGCTGATTCTCGGTAAACCGACGTGGCATTTAGCCGCCACAGCATTGTTATGTGTGATTATGATTTTGGTGCTTATTCCCATCGATATGCGTTTATTACGTCGCCGGGTATTTGGCGATGGCTAAGGCAATTTTAAGACTAGGTAGCAAATCCACAGGATGGTTGGCGGACGTTGGTATTACGACGCTTGATCAAGTGGTGAAAATGGGTGTCGTCCCCGTCTGTTTGCGGATTAAAGCCGCTGGCTATCCCGTATCGCTCAATCTCGCCTACGCCCTGCAAGGCGCGATCATGGGCGTGCCGTGGAATGCTTTACCACCTACGATATGCGAGGAGTTGCAAACCGCATATCGGTCGGCTTTCCAGCGAAGGTAGAATTAATGGATCTGGCTTCTAACCGTGTTTTTTGACGGCGTTAATTAATTTATCGAGTTGCTGCATGAAATAATGACGATCTTCATCTTGCATCGGTTTAGATCCGCCACGAATGTCACCGGCACCACGCAGGTATTGAAGTAATTGTCGGTTAGCGAGTGCATCGCCGATGGAATGTTCATCGCGAATATCGCCACGATTGGTGAGCACTCG
>CANETI010000284.1 GCA_947440715.1 Planctomycetota bacterium
AATATTAACACATCTGCGTCAGGCATGGAGCGCATTAAAAATAGATTCGTCGCAACGTGGAGCATTCCGCACACCAATTGCACGCAATGAACCAGTAACGGCGTACACCACCGCCACGGCGGTTAATTATTGTGCGTTGGCATTTCCCGTTGTTCCACTCGGTCATGCCGATGCGCCAGCCCTGGCCATCGCTGGCCGCTTATTAGTAAATAACATCTTACATCCACGTATTCGTGAACGCGGCGGTGCTTATGGATCGGGCGCTAGTTTTGCCCCAGGAACCGGCACCTTCACCTTAACCAGCTACCGCGATCCACGCTTAGCTGGCACCTATGATGACATGCGCGAGAGTTTACGTTGGCTAAGTGACTGTCCCAACGAAGAACGCCTCCTCAAAGAAGCTATCCTTGGTGTCATCGCTGGCTTAGATTCGCCCGGCAGTCCCGCCGGCGAAGCACGTTCGCGCTTTACCGGTGATCTTAAAGGTGCGACACCAAAACGACTCAACGCCTTCCGCAGTCGCATTTTAGCGACCACCATTACCGACATCCGCCGAATCGCGAATGCTTGGTTACCACCAGATGGCGGCACACCAGCCGTGGTCACCGGTACGGAGCAATTTTCTGCTAGTGGACTCGGCTGGGCCATGGAAGCGATTTAGGGATATCGAACGCATATCCTTTTCGGTTTTGCCCATCCCTGAATCGCATACATCCGTATCGCTCTCATGACCTGCGCCGCACCATGCACCACGCATTTTTTCACCCGCCATCCATTGCGTCGCAGTGCCCAGGATTTACGAACACGCCAACTTTATAGGAGTTCATTATGTCATTAGCACCGCATCAACATTCATCACAACAAACAACTCGCACGCGCCGCTGGTTTGGTTTACTGACAGTTGGCATCACACTTGGCGGTTTGCTCACCAGTTGTGGAAATGATAACCAAACTGCGACCACCAGCGTAAAAGTCGGAGATGCTAAACCCATCGTCATCGCCGTTATTCCAAAGGGCACCACGCACGAATTTTGGAAAACGGTGCACGCCGGTGTCATTAAAGCCGAACGTGAATTTAATGCTGCTGGCACGCCGGTTAAAACCATTTGGAAAGGCCCACTGAAAGAAGACGACCGCGCGTCGCAAATTGACACGGTACAAAATTTCATCGCCCAAGGCGTCAATGGCATCGTATTAATGCCACTTGATCGCACCGCATTGGTCGCACCCGTTGAATTGGCCATTAATACCGGCATTCCCGTGGTCGTTGCCGACTCGGCGCTCGAATCAAATAAAACAGCCAGCTATATTGCAACTAATAACAAAGCCGGCGGTATGGTAGGCGGAAAACATTTAGGAACCCTGTTGAATGGCAAAGGAAAAGTCATTTTACTGCGCTATATGGAAGGTTCCGCTAGCACCGAAGAACGTGAAGCCGGTTTCATGGAAGCGATCAAAGAATTCCCAGGCATTCAAGTCATCAGCAGCGACGTACACGCAGGTGCCACCCAAGAAACCGCTTTAGCTGCCAGTCAGAATTTAATCAGTCGCTATAAAGATGAAGTCAACGGCGTGTTCTGCCCCTGTGAACCAGTGACCACCGCCATGACCCAAGCATTGACCGAACAAGGTATTAATAAAAAAGTTAAAGTCGTGGGTTTTGACAACACCCAGCGCTTAGTTGATTGGTTAAAATCCGGCGACATTCACGGCCTCGTCTTACAAGATCCACTCGACATGGGTTACCTCGCGGTCAAGGCGATGGTCAGCGCCATCCAAGGTAAGCCGGTTGAGAAGATCAACGCCATGACCCCCAAGCTCGTAACACCCGAGAATATGGATCAGCCCGAGTTCAAATCGTTGCTGTATCCGCCGTTGAGCGAATATCTCGGAAAGTAAATCATGGTCGATGCGGTTGCATCAGCGAGCCACACCGGGCCACAAGCCCGCTTAATCGTCTCTGGTATCGTCAAAACGTTCGGCGCCACCAAGGCGCTGATCGGCGTTGATATCACCGTGGCGCCTGGGGAAGCGTTGGCGTTGATTGGTGAAAATGGCGCGGGCAAATCCACGCTGATGAAAGTGCTGACCGGAGCACACCGCGCTGACGCTGGCAGCATGCTATTAGATGGACAACCATACGATCCGACGGGGCCGCTGGATGCTCGCAGTCGAGGCGTCGCGATTGTGTATCAAGAATTAACCTTGGCCCCGCATTTGAGCGTGGCTGAAAATATTCTTTTAGGTAATTCGCCCAGCCGATTCGGTTTTATTAATAAGAAACGCCAAAAAGATATTGCACAAACCGCGTTAAATCGCCTGGGTGTGGGACATATTGATTTAGATGCGCCCGCTGGTTCGCTGCCCATCGCCACCCAGCAATTAGTTGAAATTGCCCGCGCCCTAACGGCGCAACCAAAACTGCTCATTCTCGATGAGCCAACCTCTTCGCTCACGACTAATGATATTCAACATCTCTTCACCGTAGTGCGCCAATTGAAGACTGAAGGCGTCAGCATTATTTATATCAGTCATTTCTTAGAAGAATGTCGCGCGATTGCAGATCGTTATTCCGTCTTACGCGACGGTGCCAGTGTCGCGACCGGGAAAATGAACAACACCAGTGAGGCTGATTTAATTCGCCACATGGTCGGACGCGAGGTCACTGATATTTATCCGCGAGTTGAACACACCTTAGGCGAGGTGGTGCTGGAACTGCGACAACTGGCTGGCGTCCGCAAACCGCAAGCCGCGTCATTAGCACTGCGCCGAGGGGAAATCCTTGGTCTCTTTGGTTTAGTTGGTTCTGGTCGTTCTGAAACGCTGCGCGCGTTATTCGGGCTCGACCCGATTATAGCTGGAACCGTACTACTACACGGCCAACCACAGACACATAGCAGCCCCCGTCAGCGCTTAACCACGGGCATTGGCTTTGTCAGCGAAGATCGCAAAAGCGAAGGCTTAGCGCTCAACATGCCAATCGCTGACAATATGACACTCACCTGTCTCTCGCCCTTCAGCACTGCCGGATTTATTCATCAGGGACGACAACACGCTGCGACGGCGACCTTAATGGAACACCTGCGCGTCAAAGCCGCTGGCCCAGAGCAAGCCATCGGTGATTTAAGTGGCGGCAACCAACAAAAAGTCGCCATCGGCCGCCTGCTCCACCATGGCGCCAACATCCTATTATTAGACGAACCCACGCGTGGCATCGATGTCGGTGCCAAAGCACATATTTATGGGCTAATCGGTGAACTCGCCGCGCAGGGTAAGTCCGTCATCGTCGTAAGTTCCTATATCCCCGAATTACTCGGCATCTGCGATTCGATCGCCGTAATGTGCCGAGGCGTCCTTTCGCCAGCGCGTCCAATCGCTGATTGGGATAATCATAGCATCCTCGCCGCTGCGATTGGCGCAGAGGCGACGGCATGACTCGCATGACCCCAAGAATGAACAGGAGTAACGGAGAAACAGAGAAAGAGGGAAGAGCTGAAAGAAGAAAAACCGAAGGCCTTTCTCTCCCCTCGGTATTACCTTCTTCTCCGTTCCTAAGTGACCCTATGGGTTACCGTTACTCCTGTTCATTCTTTCTTCCAGCATTGACTTTAAACTCATTTCATCGTTTAGCGGATTTATTTATTTTATGACCTCCATTCCTAATCCACCTCATCCAACGACAGCCCGGCTGTTGCGACTGTTATCAAAACTCGGGCCGTTTATTGCCCTGATTTTATTACTGATCATTTTCCGTCTCGCCATTGGTGAAGGGATCTCTGGCCGCACTTTTTGGTCACTCGATAATATCCGTTTAATGTTATCGCAAACCACCATCGTCACCATTGCTGCGTGCGGCATGACCATGATCATTGTCTCTGGTGGCATTGATTTATCCGTAGGTTCCATCATGGCGGTCAGTTCCGTTACGGCTGGGCTCACCCTTGCTGCTGGCGGTGATCCGTTATTAGCCATCAGTGTCGCTCTATTTTCTGGGGCCATGTGCGGACTGATCAATGGTTCGATTGTTAGCTTTTTTGGCATTTCTCCCTTCATCGTCACACTCGGTATGATGGGCGTTGCCCGTGGTACGGCTAAAGGTTTAGCCGACGAACAAATGGTGCGCTTTCCTGATACGTGGTTGAAAAATCTCATGCAGCCAATTCCATTTCCAAGCGATTCAGCGGCGTTCAAAGCGTTA
>CANETI010000285.1 GCA_947440715.1 Planctomycetota bacterium
AGCGGTCTAAATCGCGTCGCACCAAATGTGGTGGCCAGCAATTAAAGGCCCATGAATGACGGTCGCTATGTAATCCAATGCTGTGCCCCTCGGCAATGATGCGCCGCACCACGTCTGGATAACGCCGCACATTTTCGCCAATGAGGAAAAACGTGGCGTGCTGTTGGTGTGCTGCGAGTAAATCCAATAACCGTGGAGTTATTTCTGGATGTGGGCCATCGTCGAAGGTCAGCGCCACATCAGGACAATCGCGTGGCAAGCGCCACCAAACGGGCATGTATAAACTTGAACGCGGATTGATCACGCCCCAGGTATGAATGCCACTGGCGATGCCAGTGATGTAGGCTAACGGCAACCAGCCATAAACCGGCGCCAGGCTGACGGCTGCCGCGATCAGCGGAACATCAACGATCAGGTGGCCACGCATGGCGGCACGGTAGCGCTCTGACGTCGTTTGGGTAGGCGATGTGCCCTAATTGCTCACGAGGCATAATCTGAGGCTAGGCTTGCCGATACATTCCCAGGCGCTGAACTGTGAGTCATGCCAATATTACTCATTATCATGCGGTGGAGCGCCGCGATTTTTATCGTTGGCATGACGTGGTTGGGATTGGGAATTCCAGCGGTGGGCATGTCGCTCGCCGTTCGCGCTATGCCACACTTGCCGTTGCCGACGTTGACTCGGGAACAAGAAGCGCTGGTGGCGAGTAAAGCACTGCGCGTGGAACTGGGAAAATGTTATCGCGAAAAAGTGGGCGAGTTAACGCATATTCATTTAGAAGGGCCGGTTGCTGAATTAGGTTTTTATCAAGGTGTTTTAGTCGGTGATAGTATTGCGCGCATTGAAACGGAAATGATGGGCGTGTTCACCGAACGCATTCCTAATTTCTTTGCGCGTCATCTCATTTTGGGATTAGTAAACTGGAATAATCGCAGTTTGGATTCCTATTTCCTACCCCACGAATTAACCGAGATCGCCGCCATTACCGAAGGTCATCGCCGCTATCATGATCCGTACGCTGCGGTGAGTCCCTCGTTCACACGAGGGCTACAATACCATGCGTTACACGACATTAGTCAGTATTTAATTGATAATCCATTAGTTCATCCGCCGCAGATAGGCTGTACGGCAGTCGCACTCAAGGGTGACCGTACCACGGATGGTCAGGTTTTAGTCGGTCGTTTATTTGATTTTGAGGGCGGTTCCTGCTTTGATCGCGATAAAGTTATTTACACGGTTAAACCGGATGGTGGCATTCCCTTCGTCTCGGTTGCCTGGGGTGGCATGGCTGGCGCGGTTACCGGGATGAATGATGCTGGTATTTGGGTGTCAGTTAATTCGGCGGCAACCGATGGTCAGGCCTTTGTTGGTCGACCCATTGTGATGGTGGTGCGTCAGATTTTAGAACGCTGTCGCACCATTGATGAAGCATTAGCTATTATTAAAGAAGCTCCGGTTTTTGTGAGCGATGGGATATTATTAGCCAGCGGGACGGAAAAGCGTGTCGTAGTTGCCGAAAAAGGGCCACGCGGCATGGGCGTGCGAGTAATGGAAAAAGATGAATTAGTACTGACCAATCATTTTCTTAGCGAGGCCTGGAACGGCGATCAAAGTAATGCTAAACGTATCGTTGAAGGAACCACGGTTAAGCGTTCGGAACGCGCAAAAGCATTATTGGCGAACCGCCGTTGGCACCATGCTGGCAGTGTATTGGAAGTGCTGCGCAATCGAAACGGAGTTGAAGATGTCGACGTTGGTTTCGGTAATCGAGGCACTATTAATGCCTGGATTGGCGCGCATTTAGTGGTGGCTGATATTACGCAAAAAGTGATATGGGTTTGCGAACCGTATCATGGATTGGGTAAAGCGATTGCCTTTGGTATTCATGGTCCAGTCCAGCGTGAACCGTTGCCGGCCAGCCCGGATTTACTTATGCATCGCGAAAAGGGCGATGAGTATCAGCTGGTTGAAGCCAAGGTTTTAAAACAATTAAAGCAAGGAAATATAGGAGAAGCCCGACGCTTGGCGGATGAACTCATGCGACTGAATCCAAACGGATTTAATGCTCATGTCTTGCGTGCGCGTTGTAGCGATAACCCGGTGGAATCCCGCGTTTTACTTGAACGCGCATTAACCCTGCAACCAGCGTATCCGGCTGATGTGAAAGCAATTCAAGATGAAATTGCGACTCTGCCGCCAATTCCGACCAAACCGTGAGGCGGGGAATTAACCCGCAGGTGTTTTTGGTTTGGCGACGATGACTTGCGCTGCGCGGACCAATTGATCACGCAGTTTGTAACCGGCGCGAAAAATTTGTACGATGGTACCTTTGGGCACTTTATCGTTTTCTTCTTCGGCCAACACTTCATGTACCGCAGGATCGAAGAGGCCTTCACAGGGAATGGTTTCGATGCCAGCACCTTGCAGGGCATTTAGTAAATTCGACTGCGTCATGGTGACGCCTTGCGCAAATTCGACAAAGGCGTTTGGATTGGCAGCTAAAACCGCGCGTTCGAGGTTGTCCAATTCAGTTAATATTGGTTTGACGAAGCGAGCAACGGCGCGGGTTCCGGCTTCATCGGCTTCTTTGCGCAAGCGTCGGCGGACATTTTCAAATTCGGCTTGGGAACGCATGCAGCGTTCTTTCCATTCCGTTAGGTCCTTTGTCAGTCGTTCGAATTCTCCGACGGTAATGGTCATGGCTTCATCAGCGCGGGTATCAGTGGCATCAGGGCCGTTGTGCGCCGATTGATTATCAGGGGCGGTGTCGGAATCAGATGTTGGATCGGTGGTGTTATTGCTCATACGCTTGCTCATTATTCAAACAGGTTTTTCATACGGTCAAAAAAGCTTTTTTGCTCACCGGCTTTTTCTTCGATGTCGCCTAATTCAGTGAGTAATTCTTTTTGGCGGTCAGTAACGCGTTTAGGAACGGTTACTTGAACCACGACAATCTGATCGCCACGACGACTATTGTCGCTGGGGACGCCTAAACCACGCATGCGCAGTAAATCGTTTGGTTGCGTACCAGCGGGAATCTTTAATTTCGCCGTGCCTTCCAAGGTTGGAACTTCAATCTCGGCGCCCAGGGCTGCCTGTGCGTAGCTAACAGGAATTTTGCAGACCAAATCATGATCATGCCGTTCGAAAAATTTGTCGGCTTTTACTTGAACATAGACGTATAAATCGCCGCGCGGTCCGCCGTCACGTCCTGCTTCGCCTTCACCTGCGACTCGAAGTCGACTGCCGTCTTCAATGCCAGCAGGAATGCGAACTTTAATGGTGATTTTTTTGGGTACCGTGCCTTGCGCGCGGCATCCAGGACAAGGATCCGAAACGGTTTTTCCTTGTCCCGCACATTGTGGACAGGCAGTTTGTAGAACGAATAAGCCCTGGCCTTGGCGCACCACACCACGTCCGCCGCATAAGCGACAGGTGACTGGTTTGGTACCTGGTTTAGCGCCACTGCCTTTACAGGTTTCGCAAGGTTCATTGCGTTTGAGATCAATAGTCTTGGAACAACCAGCCATGGCCTCGCGGAAGGTAATTTCCAAGCCGAGTTTAAGACTGGCGCCTTGATTTTGGGCTTCGCGTCGACCGCCACCACCACCGCCAAAGAATTGATCGAAGATGGAGCCACCGCCAAAAACATCGCCAAACTGGGCGAAAATATCTTCCATCGAATTAAAGCCGCCGCCGGCATGGCCCATGCCATCGACCCCGGCATGGCCGTGCTGGTCGTAGCGCGCGCGTTTTTCGCCGTCAGACAAGACTTCGTAGGCTTCGGCTGCTTCTTTAAATTTTGTTTCGGCTTCTTTGTCACCGGGATTGCGATCCGGGTGATGTTGCATGGCTAATTTGCGGTAAGCCTTCTTTATTTCGTCATCCTTTGCGCCTTTGGCTAGGCCGAGGACCTCATAATAATCGCGTTTCGCAGTGGGCATGACGGCCTTACATCAACAAAAGGACGGGTTCATTAGGTCAACATGACCCAATTAAACTCGCAGATCAGCAGGATTAGCACATCCCGCGCCAGTGCCGTTGGTCGGTCACTTAGACGCAGGAGCAGGAGTCGGCGGAAGCTCAGCAGGTATCGGAGCTGTTGAGGGTGTAGCAGGAGCAGCGGTCGTTGGGGGAGTGCCAGGTGGATCGCCCAGATCGAATGCGGCTTCGCCTAACA
>CANETI010000286.1 GCA_947440715.1 Planctomycetota bacterium
AAAAGCAGACCGTCTAGATCACAGATTACGGCGAGGAGTGGCATGGGATTCCTACTCATAGTTTAGACGAGACATGTCCGACGTCCGATGTCCGATGTCCTGCGCGCTCGTTTCTCTTTATCTAAAAGAAATGTTTTCGTGCGGCACCAGAAAGGCTGGGGCCATGTTTCATATGTCAACGCAATCGGATAAATTGGCTCCAGCCTTTCTGCAGCCGAAACATGAACATCCGTAGTCAATTAATGTGAGTCGCGCAGGACATCGGACATCGGACATCGGACATCGGACGTCGCACATCGCACGTCCGATGTCTGAAATGTTTAATTATCCCGTAATCCCCATCTGCTTCATCAACTCCGCACGCACCGCATTCGGGTCCGTCTTACCGCCAGATAACTTCATGGTGACACCCACTAAGCGACCCATGGCAGCCGTTTTTCCATTTTGGACATCGGCGACGGCTTTCGGTTCTTGAGCGATAACCTGTTTAACCCATTCGGTCAATTGTCCGGCATCTTGTACTTGGATCATGCCTTTGTCGGTGAAATATTTTTCTGGATCCGCACCGCTGGCAAATAATTCTGGGCACTCCATTTTGGCGACGACGCGGGCAACTTTTCCACCTTCCACTAAGAGCACGAGTTTTGCCATGGTGGCAATGGGAGCGGCAACCGTGAGTGGCTTATGTTGTTCATTGGCTAAACGAACGGCTTCTTCGCGCGTCCAGTTAGCTGCTAATTTGGGCTTCGCCCCGGCTTTAACAATCGCTTCAAAGTAATTCGCGGTTTCCTCTTCCATGGTCAATTCACGGGCAGCGGCGACTTCTAAACCATATTCGCTCACAAAGCGGCGCTCGCGCACATTCGGCAATTCCGGCATGGCGGCGCGAATTTCTTCAATGCGCGCTTTTGAGATGTGCAATGGTGGCAAATCTGGATCAGGAAAATAACGGTAATCCGCTGCGTTTTCTTTGCCTCGCATTGGGCGCGTTACTTTTTGATCGGGATCCCACAATTTGGTCTGCTGTACAATTTCGCTACCACGACCAGCGCGGTATAAAGCAATTTGATTTTGAATTTCATAATCGATGGCCGATTCAACGGCGCGGAATGAATTCAAATTTTTAATTTCAACCCGGGTACAAAATTCCACTTGGCCCACTGGGCGCACTGACACGTTGGCGTCGCAACGCAGCGAGCCTTCCTGCATTTCACAATCACTGACGCCCGCCCATTTGAGCGCACGTTTCAACTCGACGAGATAAGCATAAGCTTCAGCGGAAGAACGAATTTCCGGATTCGACACAATTTCAACTAACGGCACACCAGCGCGGTTTAAATCCACCTCACTATAAGGGCCGTTGTCTTGGTGTACCAACTTACCGGCGTCTTCTTCCATATGAATACGCGTTAGGCCAATATCTTTTACTCGGCCATCATTTAATTCGATATGCACGGTACCGCCCAAACAATATGGCTCATCGAATTGACTGATCTGATAGCCTTTTGGTAAATCAGGATAAAAATAATGTTTACGATCGAATTTACTGTGCTCTTGCACATTGCCACCGACGGCGAGCGCGGCTTTGACGGCCAGTTCTACTGCGTGTCCGTTAATAACCGGTAAAGCCCCAGGCAAGCCCAGGGACACGGTGTCGACTTGGCTATTTGGCTCACGACCAAAAACGGTGGTCGCCCCGCAAAACATCTTGGTTTTAGTTTTGAGCTGGCAGTGGACTTCCAGGCCAATGACGGGTTCGTAGTCGGTCATAAAGTTTAGCTATTCGGTGTTTGTCGGTGTGAGGGCGAAAAAAGTTATCGTTGAACGGGTTGGCACTCTAGACCGCCTATCCGGGAGTCCAGAACAGCTACCGCCCAAGGCAACGTCGTTGTTGAGAGCTCTGACGAGTGCCACGTTGCTCCCCTGCTTTTCTAAGGAATGCTGCGACCATGGCACACGACATTGCTCCCACTGGAACGCCTGGGGAATTCATCAACCTGCTGCATTGGCCGGCGGATGGACTCATTCCGGTCATCGCGCAGGCGCATGGCAGCAATGAAATTTTGATGTTCGCCTACGCCACGCGGGAGGCCTTAACGCAGACGTTGAGCACTGGCATAGCAACTTATTTC
This sequence comes from Planctomycetota bacterium, assembly GCA_947440715.1. Lineage (GTDB taxonomy): Bacteria > Planctomycetota > UBA11346 > UBA11346 > UBA11346 > BOG-1363. The sequence continues at coordinate 2,133 of CANETI010000286.1, forward strand.
AGCCGCAGTCGAGGTGGCATCTGGGTCAAAGGCGAAACCAGCGGCTATAAACAACGCATCATTACCGTACGTACTGACTGCGACGGCGATTGTGTATTATATGAAGTAGACGCCCCAGGCCCAGCCTGCCATCAATTACGACGTTCCTGTTTTTCAAATCGCATTGACGCTGATGGTAGCGTGCACTGTGATAAACCGATCATTGGTTAACTGATGCGTGATCGTCCGCAAAAACCAATTTCGCCACAGATAAACGTTGAAAAAAACGTTGCCGAAAATGGTATGCGCACCCTGCAAGTGTCGCGTACCACGGCGCGATTTATTGCCGACGGACATCCGTGGGTGCGTCCTGATCGGTTTACTCGCGGACTAGAAATATTACAGACTGGTGAACCCGTGACGCTCGTTGATGAAGGCGGTAAACGTTTAGCGTCAGCATTAGCTGATCCCGCAGACGAAATCTGCGCCCGAGTTTATCATCGCCGCCCTGACATGCCGTTTATTCCCGCGCAGGCACTCACGCGTGCCTGGGATCGTCGCGCGGCTTTACACGACGATCCCAACACTAATTGCTATCGCATTGTACACGGCGAAAGTGATTATTTGCCTGGTTTACGCATTGAACGCTATGCCTCGGTTTATGTGGTGTTGGTGTTAGCCGATTGTGCAACGCCCTATGCCGATGAGATTTGCCGTAGTTTACAACGCCGCCAACCAGACGCCGTGATTATTAAACGCGACCATCGCGAAGATTTACGCCGAGCTGACGTATCCACACAACGCTACGGTGGCGGCACCTTAGATCCTGAACATATTATTATGGGCCGCGAATTAGGAATTGATTACCCATTGCGTCCTTATTCAGGATTAGCGACGGGCATTTATGTCGATCAGCGCGCCACACGCGCGTGGTTAATGCCGCAGGTCGCCAATAAACGCGTGCTTAATTTATTTGCTTACACCGGTGCTTTTTCCATTGCGTTGTTGCGAGCTGGTGCCGCCTACGCAACCGATGTCGATTTATCCGCACCGGCATTGGCGCGCGCCACGGAAGCAGCACAATTAAATGGCGTCGCTGACCGCCACACCATTATCCACAGCGACTGCCGAAAATTTCTCACGAACGACAGTGCGAATTACGATCTCATTATTTGCGATCCGCCAACCGCCGCGCAGGGCGGTGATGGTTGGATTCTCCGCCGCGATTATGAAGAAATTTTAACCCTGGCTTGTCAGCGCCTTGCCCCGTCGGGACAACTCATCGCCTGCTGTAATACCTTAGGCGGGAAACCCTATCCGCTGCGTGAACGCTGCTTGGCGGCAGCGGCTCAAGCACAGATAAAAGTGTCACTGAATTCCACGCCCCCCATCGGACCTGACATTCCGCAGCAGAGCGGTTTTCCAGAAAGCGCACCTTACCGGATCGTTTCAATAAGTCGTATTTAATTTAGAGACAATAACTTACGTCAATTTTTCCAGCCGTTTATCGGCTACGATATCAGTGCGGAACAGTGGTGGCCCTCATGACGTTTAGCTATTGTCGTGTTGAATCCTCAACACCATCTTCTGCAATCTCATCTTTGTTATCATATAAACCCGGTCCACTGGACCATTCTCGGAGACTACTATGCGTACCGCCATGACCTTCGCCCTCGGCCTCTTACTCGCCACCGCTGGCGCTGGATTCGCCGATGACAAGCCAATCAACACCAAATGCCCAAAATCAGGCAAAGAATGCGACGGCACCAAAGTCGCCAGCGTTAAAGACGGCGAAAAGACCGTTGCCATCAACGCTTGCTGCGGCAAATGCAAAGGCGCGATCGAAGCCGATCCAGCCAAGTACGTCGCTGCAGCCAAGGAAAACAAGAAGGCTGAATAAGCTTTCTTGATCTGCCTTTCGCACAACGAAAAGCAAACTCAAACACCCTTCCAGCAATGGAAGGGTGTTTTCTTTTAACCACTTATTTTACTTCTACGTCCGAAAACTTTATTCACGGTGACTATCTAAGCGAGCCTGGAAACCCGCTAACAATAAGACTCGGCCCA
>CANETI010000287.1 GCA_947440715.1 Planctomycetota bacterium
ATTTGGCTCATTATTGCACGAAGGCACTCCCGTTCGGCTCTCGGGACAAGACTGTCGTCGTGGAACTTTTAGCCAACGGCATGCGTATTGGTACGATTTTAAAAATCGCGTGAGTTATATTCCGCTGGATAATATCAGCGAAGGCCAAGAAAAATTTTGTGTCTACAATAGCCCATTATCCGAAGCCGCCGTTTTAGGCTTCGATTACGGTTATTCCCTATCTGAACCGAAAATGCTCATTTTATGGGAAGCGCAATTTGGCGATTTCGTCAACGGCGCCCAAGTTATTATTGATCAATTCTTGACCTCGAGCGAAAGCAAATGGGGACGAGTCTCTGGTTTAGTGATGATGCTACCACATGGCCAAGAAGGCATGGGACCTGAACATAGCTCAGCGCGTTTAGAACGCTTTTTACAAGCATGCGCTGAAGATAATATGCAGGTGGCTTATTGTTCGACCGCCGCTCAACACTTTCACATTCTCCGCCGCCAAATGTTGCGAAAATTCCGCAAACCATTGGTTTTGATGACCCCAAAGAGCCACTTACGCTCGAAACAGGCTTCAAGTGATTTCAGCGAATTTACTTCCGGCAGTTTCCAAGAAATGTTGCCCGATAAAGAAGCCACTCCTAGTAAAGTGACTCGCCTAGTTCTGTGCACCGGTAAAATCGCACACGATCTTTTTGATCGCCGCAGCGAAGAACACATTGATAACGTTGCCATTATTCGCATTGAGCAATTGTATCCACTGCACGAAGACCTGCTCATGAAAGTTATCAAGCCTTATGCCAAGGCCGAGATCATTTGGTGCCAAGAAGAACCACAAAACATGGGCGCTTGGGGCTTTATTGAGCCGTATTTGCGCCGACTGACGGGCAAAGAAATTACCTTCGCTGGACGTGAAGGCGCTGCCAGCCCAGCTCCAGGTAGCAGCATCCTCTTCCAAATGGAACAGGAAACGCTGATCGCTGCCGCTCTTGGCATTACCGCCCGTAAGCCCAAAAAGGGACACTGATTGTCCTGATTCTTTTGCTCTTTTCCCCTCTGCTCTTTTGTTTTTTCACATTTTATCACCTAGAGCCTCGTGCCTGTCCAACACCACGTCGCGCTCGCAGCTGACAGTAACCCACTATGCTCCATGACGTAAAGATCCCACCCGTCGGCGAATCAATTACCGAAGGTACGCTCGCCCGCTGGCTCGTCGCCGATGGCGCCATCCTTACGGAATCCACGCCCTTGTTCGAACTCGAAACGGACAAAATCAGCACCGAAGTGCAAGCTGGCGCGGCCGGTAAAGTCACCTTCTCCGTTAAAGAAGGCGACACCTTAGCGATCGGAACTGTGGTCGCTGTGATCGATACCTCAGCTGCGGGTACCGCCCCACAAAGTGCGCCAGCTCCTGCGCCCGCAGCAAAGGCAGCGCCTAAATCTGCTGCGACGTCACCAACGTCAGCGCCGAGTACCAGCCTCAGCCCAGCGGTAAAACAATTAGTCGCAGATAATAATATTGATGCCAAAACCATTCCTGGGAGCGGCAAAGATGGCCGCGTCACCAAAGGCGATGTCCTGCAACAACTCAGTAAACCGAGTGTCAGTGCACCGGCTGCGTCGTCTGCGAGTGCAACGCCTAGCACAGCTTCTGGCTCAGGAACGGGCGGCGTAACGCGCAAGAAAATGAGCAGTTTACGTCAGCGTATTGCGCAACGCTTAGTGCAAGCACAACGCACCGCGGCAATTTTGACGACCTTTAATGAAGTCGACATGTCGGCCTGTATGGATTTACGCAAGCGCTATAAAGAACCATTTGAAAAGAAGCATGGCATCGGTTTAGGATTCATGTCCTTTTTCACCATTGCGGCAATTAAAGCGTTGCAGAAATATCCGCTTATTAATAGTCAAATTGATGGCACCGATGTGGTGAGTTTCGACGGTATCCACATGGGTGTTGCGGTTGGCACCGAAAAAGGATTAGTCGTTCCCGTATTGCGCCACGCTGAAAAAATGTCCTTTGCCGATGTCGAAAAAGCAATCAAAGGTGCGGCGGTCAAGGCTCGTGATGGCAAATTAACTATCGACGACATGCAAGGCGGCACCTTCACCATTACCAATGGCGGCGTGTACGGCAGCTTAATGTCGACGCCGATTATTAATCCACCGCAATCCGGGATTTTAGGCATGCACACCATTAAAGATCGCCCGATGGCAGTTAATGGTGAAGTGGTGATTCGTCCCATGATGTATATCGCTCTCAGCTACGATCATCGCATTGTCGATGGCTCTGAAGCCGTTGGTTTCTTAGTTCGCATTAAAGAATTAATCGAAGCCCCAGAGAAAATGTTGTTCGATCTGTAATAGTTCGGTTCCAAACGTTTTCATCACTCGTGTGACCAAGGATAAATTATGTCTTCATTTGATGTTGTGATTATCGGTGCTGGCCCAGGGGGATATGTTTGCGCGATTCGCGCTGCCCAATTAGGCATGAAAGTCGCCATTATTGAAAAACGTACCGCTGGCGAAAAAATTCGCCTGGGCGGCACGTGCTTAAATGTCGGCTGCATTCCTTCGAAAGCTTTGCTGGATTCGTCCGAACGTTTTTACGACGCGACGAAACATTTTGCCGACCACGGCATCAATGTCGGCAAGCCTAGTATTGACGTATCGGCGATGATGAAGCGCAAAGATAAAGTCGTTGGTGGTTTGGTTGATGGCATCAGTTATTTAATGAAGAAAAATAAAGTTGAGGTCTTCACGGGACTCGGTTCGTTAAAAGTGGCAGGCCAGGTTACGGTTACCGCCAACGATGGCAAAGTAACCGAACTGAGCGCGAAAAACGTCGTTTTGGCGATGGGGTCAGTGCCCATTTCCTTACCATTTTTACCGTATGATAATACGACCGTCGTGCACAGCGACCATGCGATTGCCTTTGATGGCGTTCCTGCTGAATTATTGGTGGTTGGCGGCGGCGTTATCGGTTTGGAATTGGGTTCGGTGTGGGCGCGACTCGGATCAAAGGTGACGGTCGTTGAATTCCTACCGCAAATTTGCCCGTTCCTGGATGCCGATGTGGCGAAAGAATTACAAAAATCACTCACCAAACAGGGACTTACTTTTAGCTTAGAAACGAAAGTCACTGGCGTCAGCGTAAAAAATGGCAAAGCCACCTTAACTGCAACCGACAAGGCTGGCAAAGAAGTCAGCTTCATGGGTGACAAAGTTTTGGTATCTGTCGGTCGTCGCCCATTGGTTGAAAGTGCCGGGCTAGAAAATGCCGGTGTGATTTTAACTGATAAGAAACGCGTCAAAACTGATCACGATTTCCGCACCAATCTTCCGGGCGTTTATGCGATCGGTGATTTAATTGATGGCCCAATGTTAGCGCATAAAGCAGAAGAAGAAGGCGTGGCGCTCGCCGAACTGTTAGCCGGACATAAAAATACGCTTGACCATCATTTAATTCCCAACGTGGTCTACACGCACCCAGAAGTCGCCACCATTGGTTCCACCGAAGCGCAACTTAAACAGCAAGGCGTGAACGTCAAAATTGGTCGCTTTGGTTTTATCGCCAATGGTCGCGCCAAAGCGGCTGGTGAACAAGACGGCTTCGTTAAAATCATTGCTGATGCGACCAGCGATCGCGTCCTAGGCGCCGCCATTATCGGCCCACGCGCCAGTGACTTGCTCGCCGAAATCACTGCCGTGATGTCCTTTGGCGGATCGAGCGAAGACATCGCTCGCACCTGCCACGCCCATCCAACCTTCAGCGAAGCGGTTAAAGAATCCGCGCTCGACGTCCTGGGACGCGCGCTCCACGCTTAATGTTTCACCGGTCGAGTGACTAACGGTTACTCCAGTCTTGCCCCCTCCATCCCGCAGCCACCATCCGCTGTCGTGGACTACCTCGTCATTGCCCGAAAATATCGCCCGCAGACCTTCACCGAAGTGACTGGTCAGGGGGTGATTGCCCGCACACTCGCAAACGCCATTCGCTCGAATCGCGTCGCGCATGCTTATTTGTTCACTGGCCCGCGTGGCGTGGGCAAAACCAGCATGGCACGTATTTTAGCCAAGGCGCTATGTTGCGAAAATGGTCCAACTGACCATCCGTGCGGCGTTTGCCAAAATTGCACCATGATTACTGATGGGCATCATCCTG
>CANETI010000288.1 GCA_947440715.1 Planctomycetota bacterium
GATAAAACGCCGACTCGGGGTGAAGTCACATTGTAGGCGCAACTTAAATAAGCCGACGCCATTTCAGCAAACTGTACTAAATGTTCTGGTTTGCCGACGGCATTCGCACCGCAGTCACAAACCCAGGTTTTGCCTTTGGGTGTGGGAAGTGGTGTCAGCAAGCCGGCGCGCTTAACCCCAGGTACGCGGCGTAAATGTAATTGCGCGGCAGCGACGCTGCAGCCAGTGTTACCACATAAAACCATCGCATCAGCTTTACCCTGTTTTACCAACTGGGCAGAGCGATTCATGGAATCGTTTGGCTTTTCTTTGAGCGCCTGAATTTTATCGGCCATGCCGATGACTTCAGGCGCGTCTTCGATTTCGATGTTTTTTGGACGTACAGGCTCAGCGGCTAAACACGCTTGAATGTCTGCTGCACGGCCAACTAGAACCACGGTGTGGTTGGGAAATGCGAGCGCGTAATCGATTGCACCCTGAACCATCGCCCGAGGAGCGTCATCGCCACCCATGGCATCCAGAGCCAATCGCATCAGCATTAACCTTCAGTCGAGGTGTCGGTGCCGGTTTGATCTTCGCGGAACAACACTTGGCGACCGCCGTACAAACCAGTACGCAGATCGACGTGGTGCGGACGATGAATACTCTTCGTCTTCTTGTCGAGGGACATCCCAGGGACCTTTAAGGCTTGATGGGATTTGCGCATACCTTTGCGACTTGGACAGACGCGACGTTTAGGAACAGCCATGATGACCTCGCCAGTTGGGGGCCCCGGACCAAAGCGCGGGGTATAAGTGAAGGCGCGGGAATCTATGAATGAGGGTATGGGTGTCAATTGTCCGATGTCCTTTTGATCAGTCCAACGTCCATGTGATAGGTCTAACATCGGACGTCGGACATCGGACTGATCAAAAGAGTTTCAAAGAGTCCAGGCCCCCATCTCTGCTTGCCCCCAACATTGCGGGCCCACAGTCGCCTAGCCATGACCAACGACGAGCGCTATAGTCGCCAGATTCGCTTTGCGCCCATTGGAACGGCTGGTCAAGCGCGTTTGGGGATGGCAAAGGCAACGGTCATTGGCTGTGGAGCCCTTGGTGCGGCGGTGGCGGAACAACTCGTCCGTGCTGGTGTTGGTCGCATTCGGCTAATCGACCGCGATTATGTCGAGCTCAGTAATTTGCAGCGCCAGAGTCTGTATACCGAAGCCGATGCTGAGCAGGCCTTGCCTAAAGCCGTGGCTGCGGCGTCGCGATTGCGTGCGGTGAATAGTCGCTGTGAGATTGAAGCAGTCGTGGACGACGTGCGAGCAGCGAACGTTGAAAAGCTCGTATCGGGTAGTGATGTGGTGGTCGACGGTTGTGATAATTTCCCTACTCGGCATTTAATGAACGAAGCCTGTGTGCGCGCACAAATTCCGTGGGTGTATGGCGCCTGTGTGGGATCGTATGGATTATCCGTCGCCATACTGCCGGGACAAACACCGTGTTTACGCTGTCTGCAAGATGAACTCCCTGGCGCGGGTGAATCGCCGACTTGTGATACCTCAGGTATTATTCCACCAGCGGTGCAGGTGGTTGCGGGGTGGCAAGTCGCCGAAGCGTTAAAAATATTGGTTGGTAATATCGCCGCCGTACGTCGGGTTTTATGGGCTAGTGATTTGTGGACGGGCACTTTTCAGCGTTTAGATTTAGCCGCCTGGCGAGATCCCGCATGTGCGGTGTGCGGGATGACTCCACGCTATCCTTTGTTGACGGCGGGCGATGCAGCGGCGGTAGTGTTGTGTGGACGTGATGCGGTGCAAATTCGTCGTCCATCAGCACATTTAGGACAGTTACGAGAACGCCTTGGTTCAGCCTTGTTAATTGCTAACGATTACGTGGTGCGTTGGCGTGACGGTGAGCAAACTGCGACCTGTTTTTGCGATGGCCGCGTGATCGTGCAGGGCGTGCAGAATGCCGTTCAAGCCCGCGCTTTTTGCGATCGTTGGTTGGGATAATCGGGTGCTGATCGAATAGGTACGGCTTACAAAAGTAGCGTATTTAAATACGGGTAATTAGTCTGATTGATTCGGAAGATACCAACCACAGCGCGAGATGAGGTCCGCTACGGCTGCTGGCACGATATCGGTAATAGTTTCTCGCTTGGCCAAGCGTTCGCGAATCAGGGAACTTGAAATGGCAGGTAAGGCACAAACCTGTTCATCAAAGCCACGTCGTGGCACGGGGATGACCTTAATTCGTGTTGCTAATTCACTGCCACGATACCAATTCGGTAAATCAATCGCCGTATCGCTGCCACCAACTAAATACCAGTGATGTTGCGGATGCGCTTGGGTGAGTTGGGTGAGTAAATCAAAGGTGTAACCACTGGAATTATGCAATTCATCATCGCGTACGGTTACAAATGGAAGGTCGGCAAATGCCGCTTGGCATAATTGCCAGCGGACATCCCATGGACTTAGATTTTTTTGATAGGCGTGCTTTGCCACGGGTAGCACCCACACCGCGTCAACATTCGTCATCAATTTGGCATAACACGCAGCTAAAACATGGCCCATATGCGGGGGATCGAAAGAACCACCGAAGAGGGCAATGCGCATGGTGCGCCTATTCGCTCTCAGCGCGGGATTTCAGCACGGCCATGAACGCTTGCTGTGGAACTTCCACATTGCCGATCATTTTCATGCGCTTCTTGCCTTCTTTTTGCTTTTCCAGCAACTTGCGTTTGCGCGAGACGTCGCCGCCATAGCACTTAGCGGTCACATTCTTGCCAACGCTCTTAATCGTTTCGCGCGCTACCACGCGACTGCCAATCGTGGCTTGCAGGGCGACTTCAAATAAATGGCGAGGAATTTCTTCTTTGAGTGCCTTAATGATCTGACGGCCACGAAATTCAGAGTTTGATTTGTGGCAGATAAAGGCCAAGGCATCACAGGGATTATTGTGCACCAAAATATCGACGCGCACCAGATCCGCTTCTTGAAAGCCGCAAAATTCGTAATCCATAGTGCCGTAGCCCTGGGTGACGGATTTGAGCTTGTCGAACAAGTCGTAAATCACTTCAGCTAAGGGCATATTATAGGTGAGCACACAGCGCTTGGTACCCAAGTATTCTTGTTTTAAAAATGCCCCGCGTCGGTCGCTGACTAATTGCATGACCGCGCCAATTTTGTCCGCTGGCAACATGAAATGAATGGTCACTAACGGTTCTTCGATGGAATTATAACCATCTTTCGGCAATTCACCTGGAGTGGTGATTTCAATGCGCTTATTTTTTCCGTTAATATCCAGATCGCGTAAATTGACGCCGTAAGTTACCGTTGGTGCGGTTTGCACCATGTCTAAATCGTGTTCGCGTTCCAGGCGTTCCTGGCATATTTCCATGTGCAGCATGCCTAAAAAGCCACAGCGGAAACCATGTCCCAGCGCGCCGCCCGATTCGGGAGCCCAGCGGAATGATGCATCATTTAAGGAAAGTTTTTCAACCGCTTCACGTAATTGATCATAGGTGGTTTCACCGGATGGGTATAATCCACAATACACCATCGGCTTCATTTCGCGGAAACCAGCTAATGGTTCGGCTTGATTCGCTTCTAAGGTGATGGTGTCGCCGACTTTTACGTCAGCTAAAGCTTTAATGGCCGCACAAATATAACCGACTTCTCCAGCCTCTAAACCGTCATCAGAAGATGTCATGCGTGGTTTTAAGCGACCAATATCACTAATTTCATAGGTTTTTGCTGAACGAATTAGACGAATCGTGTCGCCCTTGCGTAATTTCCCATTTTTAATTCGGGCGTATAAAATAATGCCACGATAATCGTCATAAATAGCGTCGAAAACCAAGGCTTGGGTTGGCGCACTACGATCACCAACAGGCGATGGAATACGCTCAACCACAGCGGCTAAAATATCGCTAATACCAATACCTTGCTTGGCGCTGCAGCGTATGGCTTTGTCACTTTCTAGCGCGAGCGATTCTTCAATCTCTGCGCAGACCACATCTGGCTGGGCTCCGGGTAGATCAATTTTGTTCAGTGTTGGAATGACGGCCAAATTTAATTCAGTTGCCAATAAATAATTGGCAACCGTTTGCGCCTGCACGCCTTGTGCAGCATCGACGACTAATAAACAACCTTCACAGGCTTGGAGC
>CANETI010000289.1 GCA_947440715.1 Planctomycetota bacterium
GAGCAAAATCAAAACGTAATTGGTCGTCGTCGTCACCATGGGCGCGTGGTTCTTGGGCGATGACCTGAACTAACCAATCACGCTCGGCGTTGGTGCGTTGCGGCGTAATTGCCACCAGTGCTCCGGCATCTAATAAGGCCATTAATTCACTGGCACTGGGACGACAACGACGCCAAAAATCGCGGATACCGGAAAATGGAAGGCGTTGCCGTTCACGCACAATGGCGTCTTGCGTACGACGGTGCAGACCTTTGATTAATTCAAAACCTAAACGAATGGCCGTCCCATTATTTTCACCTTTGGTGTCGGGGAAACCTTGAAGAACGCAGGGCGGTTTAATGCTGACGCCGAAACGGCGGGCTTCTTCGACGTAGGCGGTGAGGGTATAAAAACCGCCATCGTTGTGAATAACGCGAGCAAGAAAATGTGCGGGATTATGCGCTTTCAAACAAGCGCAGGCAAATGACACCATGGCGTAAGACGCGCTATGTGCTTTACAGAAACTGTAACCGGCAAAGCTGACAATATTTCCCCACACCGTGTCGATGACGCTGCGTTCAACCCCGCGTTGACTACAGCCATCATAAAAGGCCTGAGCTAAACTCGCTAAACGTTGTGGTGTGTCCGTGCGGCCCAAGGCTTTGCGCAATTTATTTTGTAAACGAATGTCAAACCCCGCGAGGTCGCGGGCGCTCAACATCACATCTTCCTGATAACTGAGCACGCCGAACGATTGCGATAATAAACCGCGCAAAGCGGGATGTGGATACCAGGCGTCTTGGTGTTCGCCGGTGCGTTTAAAATAATGCAGGCGCTCTAAATAAGTACCGATCCAATGGAATGCTGCTGGGCGTACGATCGAACTCAGCAACACTAATTGATCAAAATCAGTTCCGTCACAACGACGGATTAATTGCCGCATCGCGGGGCTTTCCACATAGAAACAACCCATGGTACGGCCCTGCGCAATTAATTGTAAAGTCAATAAATCACGGTCCGGCGCCCAACGCCATTCATCAACCGCGATGCCTTCATCACGTAAATCACCTAAGACATCGCGCACCACGGCCAAACTACGATTGCCGAGTAAATCAATTTTGACCAAGCCCATGGCTTCAGCGCCGTCTTTTTCCCAGGCAATGACGGGTAAGGCGTGGCCGCTCACGGTCTTTGCGGCGGAATGGACAGGCACCAAATCACGAATTGGCTCTCTGGTAATAACAATACCGCCACAGTGTAAACCATAACCGCGCATCAGGCCGGCAATGCTGTCGGCTGCTTGTAGGATGTCCTGCCAATCATCACCCGCTCCAGCACCATTCCCATAACGTCGGGCCACGTCTTGGCGTTGAGCGGCAGCGGTAATATCAGCACGGTCACGCCCCAACACCCGTCCGGCTTCACGCAGTGCGCCATCACGCTGCATGGTTTGATGGGTGGCCACCATGGCAACGTGATCATGGCCATAGGTGTTAATAACGTTGGCCAACACCGCATCGCGTTCATCCCAGGGAAAATCCACATCAATATCGGGTGGATCCATGCGCTCGTCAGATAAAAAACGTTCAAACATTAAATGATAGCGTACGGGATCCACATTGGTGATACCCAAGACATAACAAATCAACGACGATGCCGCCGAACCTCGGCCACAGGTGCGACGACCTTTCGCAATATCCGCGACAATTAAAATATAGCTGGCAAACCCCTTGCGCGTGACGACGCCTAATTCGTAGTCCAAACGTACACGCACCGCACGGGAAACGTCGCCGCCATAGCGTTGATGCACACCATAGCGACAGCGTTCGTGCAATTCGCGCACGGCGTCCTGTCCCGCCCACGGTGGCATATGCCAGTGTTGTTGCCCATGGGCGTCGAGTTCACCTGGAACATAACGACAACGCGCTGCTAATTCATGACCACGAGCAATGGCTTCGTCCGTAACCCGAGTCAATGCTTGCGGTAATTGTGCTAAGGTTGCGCTCGCCACCCGACCACGCACGGCTTCAATATGGGCGCGGACTTGGCTACGATCCTGAATTAAATGCAATAATTGTTCTGCTTTTTGACCACTGTGGTCAATGTCGGTTAGTAATGGTAAAGCGACACTCGTATAATCATCCGGTCCAGGTGCCCCTGGGACTCGCCAATAAACTTCTGCGCCATGCCAACGCAGTCGTTCGCCCCACGCCGCGTCTTGCACTAAGGCGACGACCCCGTCCCACGCGGGACAGATTTCGCTCAAACCGCTCAACCACGCCTGCCACGAAGTCGGATCTTCATGATGCCAGGACAATAAACGACATAGGCGACGATACGCATGAGCATCTGGCGCGAGTAATAAAACCGGCGGCGCACCACGTCGCTCATCGCTCAGCGGCAATACCGCACCCACCGCAACGTGTTGCCGACCCCAGGCAGCGCAACATCCAGGTAATCCGGCAAGATCGCCAACGTCGGCTAAAGCAGCCCACGCCTGTGCCGCTGGTTTTTGCTGGTTGATATTATGGTTAGCGACAGGAATTAATAATGATGTTTCCTGCATCAGCGCCGCAGCACTTGCGCGCGCCGCACGCAACACCGCTGCTCCAGGAGCCGGATGATTGCTACCGCGTTGATCAGGTCGCAAACATTCCGTTTCCGGCGCGCCATTCCACAACGCTGATAACGCCGTCGCCCAGCGCTGCGGCGTCACCGTACCATGCAACGCCGAGAACGATGTTTGCACCGCCAACCACGGACAGCGATCACCTAACGCCGCACGCACCGCGAGCCCAACGGCGGCATCGCCGTTCTGAGTTGAATCGATCAAAGACACCGGAGCTGAAGCCATGACGCGGCTTATGGGTTAATAAAAACCCATTCAAGCGAAGTCTTCTTTTCGCGCATGACATCGTTGGTAGTTCTTTGCCCAAATCTGATGTCTGCCAAGCAGTTACAGCTTCTGACAAACACCAACAGCATGCCCAAGGTTGACCGAGCAGCGGCCTAAGGTCAGCTCCTTAATCACTTAACAGCGGGGCTGTTCGGTCACTTTTTTGGCACGTTACTAAAATGAAGCGCGCGCATTTCCTCAACGCTCAAGACCCGATTAAAAACCGCGACGCCACTCATCAATAATTGTGAACCATGGTCCTTCTCTTCTTTTCCAAGACCAAGAGCGCGACCGAGCGTAAATGGTGCGCCTTCGCTTAACGTGCGCGTCACCGTCTTACCAATTTGAGCCCAGGCTCCATCCGTCTGAGACCACAAACTCGCCATCACCACATCACCGATCCGTGCCGCCGAAATTCCTGGCACCGTCGTGGCCGCTGGCGCGGTAACATCCCAGACGTGTGGACGTGACAATAACGACTGTCCTTTTCGCTGCACATCAAGGCGAATTTGAAATGGCGTGGTGATCACCTGGTTGGCATCGGTTATGCGCTCATAACGCGCCGCTTCTTTATTGAGATCTAGGTAAATTGCGTGTTCTCCAATTCCACCAGCCGAACGATGGTAACCATTAAATTTTAACACAAAGGCTCGTGAGCCATAAATTGGCCACGAAAAAGGTGCTGGGTTTATCGCTTCTTTTACTTTTATGCCAGTCACATCTTGCATGACGGAGTCGGCATAGGTTTGTGCGGTTTGTTCACCATTAAGCCAGGCGCTCACTTCACCGCGCTTGGTATCATAGGTCATTCCCATACAGACCCAGCGATCATTAGGAAAATCTTGCCCATCAATGGCTTTAAGGCGCGCATATTGCGAGCCCTTAAGCGTTGACTGCGGAAAGCTAGCCGCACCGGTTCCTGAAATATGGGAAATAACACCTTTAGAGCCAAATAACCCACCAAATATTGCGATTTGACGCCGACCACCGTACGGATCCCAACCACCTTCGTCCCAAATTCCTGCGACTAAATGACGTTTGCCAGTAAATTTAATCCAGGATAATAAAGTAAGAGATTGCGCACCCGTAATATCTAATGGCGTTCCATCAAACGCTGAGCGTGGGACTTCGGCAAAAACGAAGCCTTGATTAAAACGTACCGCTCGACCAAAAGGCCCTTCAGCGGTTATGTTCAGCCGACTTTCAGCATCCGTATATGGCCATTCATCTGGCCGGCACGATTTCGCATCACCAATTTGTCGTAGCACCATGGGA
>CANETI010000290.1 GCA_947440715.1 Planctomycetota bacterium
CACCCAATACCACCACTGGGCCAGCCGGTAATTGCGACCATAAATCGAGTGTCGCTAAGCCACCACTGGCACTGGCCAATACCGCTTCATCTGCTTTGGCGATGGATTCTTGCGAAAATACATCGAAGCGTCGAATTGCATCAACCTGATCACCAAAAAATTCTATCCGTAATGGATGTTGACCGATCCACGGAAACACATCAATAATCCCGCCGCGTACGGCTAATTCGCCTCGGCCTTCGACCACCGGTGTGACGCGATAGCCCGTCTCGACTAAACGATCCACTAAAACATGTAAATCGTAGGTATGTCCCTGTCGCAAAATAATACTTGCGCCAGCTAATGCAGCGATGTCTGGCACGGGCTGTTCCACCGCTATTGGATTTGCCACCAGCACAGCTCCGGCATTAAAAGCCTCTAATGCTGCTAACCGACGATTATGCCCACTGCGATCAACTTCCGTTTCATCGCCAAAGCGTTCCAATTCCGGTAGCGCCGCTGCCACGACGCCAAGCTCTTCTAAATCTTCCACCACCGCATTGGGATCATTCGCCACGATTAATGGCTTTGCTTGCCCACGACGCTCTGCTTCGACACACATCGCCGCTAACAAAACCGGGATCAATCCACCGTGACAGGAACCAAACACCAAACTGCGGTCCTCGGCCAATGCCAAGAGCGCTGCGTCAACACGACTGTCATCTTGATATAATTCTCGCAAACG
The DNA here is from genome assembly GCA_947440715.1 of Planctomycetota bacterium. Lineage (GTDB taxonomy): Bacteria > Planctomycetota > UBA11346 > UBA11346 > UBA11346 > BOG-1363. The sequence continues at coordinate 725 of CANETI010000290.1, forward strand.
ACGCATGGGCGGGACACGCTAGGGCGACAATTGCTGACGCAAGGCAGACCACTGGGTCGCGAACAAAATCTGCTCAACAAAAAATCAAACACTGAAAGTTGTTCGCCCCACCGTTGCGCCGTCTACCTGGGTGGCAAATCCATAACATTCCTTGAGCGCCGCCGAACAACGACATAAAATTGTCAGGCACTATAAAATGAAAATGGGTTATTATCCCCATATTTCACCAAAAAATGGGTGTGACAGCGGCAACCGCAACCTGACACAACCTACCATTGATCCAGTAATTGCTGACTTAACCTGCCAACCATGCGTACCTTGCTCCTGCTCTCCTGCTCTGCCACCGTCTGTTTATCGCAAGCTTATGCCGAATCGGCACTCAGCTTTGTCGATTTACGCGCACAAGCGGGGATCGCCCAAACCGAAGGGCAATCAGGTAGTCTCACCCTGATGGCCGGCGATATTGGCAATAAAGATCAACATGTGCTGACCATGGATGCCGACATGGGCATCGTTTTAGGACTACGCGGCAGCGTGACGGAAACCACGGCCAAGCGCAAAGATACCAATACTGATCTCGATTTAAAATTAGGCGGTGGCGCTATTGTTGGTGGACTTGGTTTCTATTTGGGAAAAAATGTGCACATGGAATTAGCTGGTGGTTATGGACAGGGAGTCGGCACCACTACGGGAGATAACCCATGGGATGCTCGCGATTCACGTTATAAAATGTATCTCGCCGAATTGGGCCTCTATTACACCCTGACCAATGGCGTCCAATTAGGTCTCATTGTCGGTGGTTCAATCGTCAAAGTAACCTTTGATGATGTGGTCACGAGCTCCAAGGTTAAAGCCGAGACCGAAGGGTTTGACGGGAGCGTGGCGTTAGGTTATCGTTTTTAACCCACGGCTACACGGCGACGTGTTTAGAAAAAACAACTTTTAGGTAGTAAACGTCACTGAGTAATTTGGTGAAGAGAGTCCCGCAACAACAACTAGCGGAATGCAGATCGCTCTCACAATACGATCGTGCTCATCGATCTCCATCTCCATACCCATCACAGTGACGGCGTTTTGTCACCACGTGATTTATTAACGGCGGTTCGTAAAGCAGGGGTTGATCGTTTTGCGGTTACCGATCACGACACCATGCGCGGATGGGCTGCGCTAGCTGGTGAAGTGGGACTAATTCCCGGTGTTGAAATTACGGCAGGCCACCATGGCCGTGAAATTCACATCGTCGGCTTAGGCATCGATCCAGGAAACGCGGCCTTAACGACCCTGCTCACCAACATTCGTGCCTGCCGGATACGGCGATTAACGGTATTAATTGATCGATTGCCTGACGAGGTCCGGCGCGGACTTACCATGGCTGATCTCGCCAGCGATCCTGCGGCACGGCAGTCGGATACGTTGGGACGGTTACATTTGGCTAAATCGTTGTTGCGGCGTGGCGGCATTGCCACCATTGGTGATGCATTTTCGCAATATTTAGGCGATGAACATACCAGCGACTCCGAACTCGAAGCATTCCCAGATGTCGCCGATGTTGCGGCCTGTATTCGTACGGCTGGTGGAGTCGCGATCTTAGCACATCCTGGCGTCTATAAAGACCTGTCGTTAATTAAGGTTTTGGTATCGTGTGGTCTGGATGGCATCGAAGTTAATCACCCAAATCTAGACCCTACTCTCCACGCCAATTTATTAACCTTAGCTCGCGAACAGCAACTCTTAGTCAGTTCTGGTAGCGATTTACATTTTCTTGGTCGCCGCACACCGGGTGAATGGAGCTTAGGTGATGCACATCAGGCATTATTAGAACGCTTGGCCGCTGCTTAAGTTTCAACCAAAAATTCGTCGCGGCTTAGCTATAGCTGTTTATTTTGCCGATTCCATGGCACTAAGCTAAATTTTTCTAAATTAATCATTAACGACTCGCGCGTGATTGGTTTGATCAAATAGGCTTCACACTGGTTTTTAAAAGCGGCATCAATACTGGCGCGGTCAACATTAACCGTTGTCATAATAATTTTAACGCTCATTTGTGGAGCAATTCCCCGTTGGTTTTCTACTGCTCGCATGGCCGCCAAGGTTTCTTGACCATCAAGATTAGGCATTTGAATATCGAGCATCACCAAATCGAATGGCTGTTTCTGGTCGTGGGCCGCGATAAAAAGTGAAATTGCTTCGCGTCCGCTGACCGCCTGTTCACTGACGCCATAGGGTCGTAGTAATTCCACTACGACTCGACGAGAAACCAAATCATCATCTACTACCAGTGAGCGCATAATGAGGCAGGTTACCACGCATTTGCATCCCGCGTCAACCAAGGACCTCAGACCGTAAACACCGGCTCAACATTTTGCCGCTTATTTTTGGACCGCCCCATGTGCCACAATGAGTTAGTGAGTTAATAAAAAAACACCAAGCAAGGCCTGGCCCTGCTCGGTGTCGATGTGATAGCAAACGATGGTTTGCTTAGTTTCCGGTGCCGTCGTGTAATTCGCTGTCGACGACCATCGCGCGGTGTGACGTGCGTTGTTCGTCGAGCAGGCGGTGCAGTTCCAGAATGGCGAGTTCGACTAAATCGTCGCGTTTCACCACCACTGCTGCGGGGCGTTTGGGTGGCTCTAATACGCGATCATCGCCTAATACCACGCGTTCTAATTTACCGCCCAAGGCTTTCATTGCTTGAATCGTTTCGATATCATCGCCATCCGGCATGATCACCGCATCTGGCAATTCTTTTAGTTGGGCCGCGCGATTGGGAACTTGACCAATGTCATTGAAAATGAATTCAGGATGTAGCGGCAACGTATCTTCCATAAACGCGCATTGCACGCCGGCGAGTTCTTTGAGCGACTCAGCTTCGGGCAAGGTCACGCCGCGCACTTCACGCACACGACCGATAAAGGCGATGCGACGGCAGCCTTTGCGAATTAAATGTCGCGCGGCGAGGTAACCGGAACGGAAACTATTGGGAACAATTGAGGAAGCATTGCAGCGGCTGGGTGCACAACCAATAACCAACATCGGACGACGTAAATCGGCCAGTTGTTTAAGATGTGGTTCGTGAGTTAAGCCAATACACAAAATAACCCGACCAGGACGACGAATACGGTCAACGTCAGGGCCATAGGGAGGATCAGATGGGGTGATGTGATAACGTTCAATTTCAATGCCATCAGCCGCACAGCGTTCATAAATGCGCTTTTCAATATGACCGTACAGGTCGTCTTTCGGATGCTCAGAATTACTACCGACCAACAAGGTCAGCTTACGATTTGGCAATGAGCGCACGAATAAACCGACACCACGTCGCGCGGTACATAGCCCAGATTCCATCAAGCGACTCACCACTTTCGAGATGGTGTTGGGGCTGG
>CANETI010000291.1 GCA_947440715.1 Planctomycetota bacterium
GTTGGGTGGTCAGGTCGATAATTTTTTTACGACCTTCACTGTCTAAAATATTGTCGGGATCCAGCAGCTTAAGCGGAGTTTGTTCCAGATAATCGATAGCGGCGTCTTCTAAACTGTAGCCATTGAGATCACGACCAATAATTTGCATGATCTGTTCTTTGAACTGGTCACGTTCATTGTACAGATCGATGAAATTCATCTTTTTACCGACGGTTTTCAAGGCTTCCGAGAATTTCGCCTGGAATAGTTCCTCTAAAGTGCGCGTATCGCTGGCACGCTGGCACGCTGGACGCCCACGGCACCGGCGACTTTCAGCACGTCGGCGGCGGTTTTGTTGACGCGTACAAAGAACGCGACTTTAATATCGGCGCGAATATTATCCGAACAAATAAGTCCATTAATGCCTTGGCGATCGACCTCGATCGTCTTCAGCGAAATATCCATAATTTCGACGCGGTGGATAACCGGGATAATCAAACCGCCGGTAAAGGTCACATCTGGTTCAGCTTTAAGTTTATTAATAATCATCGCATAGCCTTGATCGACTTTGCGATAACAAGCCTTGACCAACATCAGCAGGCCGAATCCAGTAATGCCGACCACGGCGACGCTACCGAGAATGACATACGGCAACATATCGCTGCTCGTGGTAATGAGATCAGCCATAAAAGACGCTCCTAAAATAATGCCCGTTGGTGACGGTGTCGGGCGTTAGGTGGGCGCTAGTGTGGTGGTTCTGCGCGCCTTTCCAGTGAAACTGGGGTCGCAGGCGTCGAGGGCGGCAATGAATCTGATACGGCAGTTTCTATGGCTTCTACGGGCGTGTGGCTAAAGGGCGCAACCAAATACGTTTGCTGAGCCTCGTCATAGCTGACCACCACGGCCATATCATCCCGTTGTAATTTAACGCCGTCGCGACAAACGACGCGCATCAAAATCCCTGCTCCCGCATTATCGCAGGAAGCGGTACCAAACGTCGTATTAACGGCACGTGAAGTGATCTTAACCATGCGTCCGATCAAGGTGACGCCTGCATGTTCAGTTACCAAGGTGAATATTCCGCGTAGTGGCCGTACAGAAAAACCGGTGAATATAAAAGATAGAACAAAAACCACGATCCCCATAATGAGTCCATACGTAAAACCGCCAAGTGTGCCAGAAACCATGCTGCGCAGCCACATTTCACCGCACATACTCAGCAACCATCCGATAAAAGTAAAAACCGAAAATATGATAGTGACAGGGACTTTTCCGAGCGAAATAAAGGAGGCTAAACTCATCGCCTCAGGAGCGCCCGCAGCGTGACCAATGCCGTGGTCAGCCCCAGCATCGTGACCAACGTCATGGCCGCCGTGACCGATGCTGCCTCCGACATGACCTCCATCAGGACTGAGGAAATCAATGTCCAAAGCCCCAATGATAACGGTTAACCAATAGAACAGTGAGAGTCCTACTAAAGCGGTGAAACAGACGGTGGGAAAGGACAATAATGCAGCGAGAAAGGCTTCCATGGCGGGGATGCTAATAGGCAATTGGCAGTCGTCATCCGGAATCGGGGGTGTTGTGGTTGGCGTGAGAGATCAGAGCGGGGGCTTGTGGTATTCGTCGATGAGGTTTGCGGATTGGGAGGCAATAGAAATGAGCGGAAGGCGGATTTATTTTTGTGATCGTTCTTTCGTCGTGTTCACTTTTTTATGTCGGCCTAGTTTTGAGGACGAAAGAAGTGGCTTGATAATAAACGATTTATGGGCTGCGTATGACATCGGGGCGTAACAGGCTCCCTCTAGTATATCTCGCTATTATCCCACCATTCGCAGGCATGACAGCTGCTGCTTGGCGACCATGGATTCGTGGTGCGAAACGTCTGACGTTTTGGTGGTTTGCTGCGTTATTAGATCGGCGTAGTTGGTTTGCGGGTATTCGCTTAATGTTGACTGGTGTGGCGATCGGCTTGATCGGTAGTTATGGTGCTCTGCGTGTTTATCGCGTGGTATTAGTGAGTGAAAAACGCTTGCCGAAACCGGTGGTTGAGGCACCTGTTGGTATGGCTTGGGTGGAAGTTTTGACCACTGGTTATTGTCCTTGTTCAATTTGTTGCGGTATATTTAGCGATGGTCGAACAGCCATTAATCGTAACGTGGAAAAATTTCCGTTCGGTATTGCCGTCGAGCCAAAATTAGTGCCTTATCGTACGATGGTCGATGTTCCTGGGTATGGTTTGGCGATGGTGGACGATACTGGTGGTGCGATGCGCCAAAGTGGTGCAAAAAAGATCATTCATTTTGACCTGCGCTTTCAGTCGCACGGGCAAGCTTGGCAATGGGGTCGCCGTTGGATGTATGTAGCGCTACCAGCAACGGGGCCTGCGGCGTTGATGATGTCATCACCGTAACCATCGCTGTAGACGTAACATCAGCATCGCTAGCGAGATACCGTTGTCGCAAGCGCCTTTATAGGGTATATGCGGAGATGTTCTATCGTACCCTTGCAACAGCGGGCGTTACCGGCGGAGTTTATATCAATGGTCTTTCAGAGCTTCGATTAAAGGTCACTCGCCGATGAATTCACAACGTACGGCTGGCTTTGCTTTTTTACTCGCGCTCGCGGTGTTGGGATTTATCAGTGTAACCACTTGGCGATACGTCGATGATTATCGCCAACACAGTCAATCCGTTGACCAAACGCGCATTGTTATTGGTCATTTAGAACGCCTGCGTCGTTTATTAGAGGAAATTGAGAATCGAAGTCGCGGTTATATTATCATTGGCCAAGATACGATGTTGGTTGGTCTTGATGATGTGAATGCGGAAATTGATCAGGTAGTCGGATTGATGGTGCACACGTTGCATGATGATCCTAAAGAACAAGCGCGCATGCATGATTTAGTGCCACGTATTAGAGCTAAACAATTATTTATTCGCGAAGGCATTAATCAGCGTCGCATCAATGGACAAGGCGCAGCATTATTACATGTGCGCAATGAAGCCAGCCTCGCGCAAATGAATTATATCACCAATGGCTTGGATCAGATGATAGAGCAGCAGCAAATATTCTTATCGACTCGGCAACAGGCGACCATGGATACGGCTAAGGCAGCCATTTTTGTTTTGATAGTAGGTGTAATCGTACAAGTGCTGTTGTTGGTATGGGTTTATCGATTATTAACCATTGATGGTACGCGGCAGAAGTTAGCTGCGGGGGTGATTGCCGAATCGGAATTACGCTATCGTCGTTTGTTTGAGACCAGTAGCGATGGTGTTTTATTGGTCGATGCTTCGACGGCACGCGTGGTTGAATCAAATCAGGCGTTTACGCGGATGCTGGATTTTCAGCGGTCAGAAGTGGTGGGCAAACGGCTGTGGGAAATCGGTGTTTTTGCCGAAGCTTTTACTGATGAACGACGCAGTAGCGCGTGTTTTGATACATTAACGGATCAAGGACAATTACGCCTTGATGATATGGCGCTTATCGCAAAGCATGGTGGCATAGTCAGCGCAGAAATGGTGATGTGTGCTTATCGCGTTGATGATCGCTCCATGATTCAATGTAATTTGCGCGATATTAGTGAGCGCAAAAGCATGGCTTCTGCCTTGCGTCGCGCCGTGGCCCATGAAAAAGCGATGGTAGCTTGTGCAAATTATGGCCTTATCGCATTGTGTGCAGATTTTAAAGTCCGCAATTTTAATGCCGCTGCCACTCGCATGTTGGGCTATGCGGCAGACGAGGTCATAAATAGTTGTTCGCCGGAAATATTTTTTCATGCAGAAGATATGCAAGCGCGCTTGCGAGATATCGCGCGTGAAGTGCATAGTGAAAAAATGACCGGGTTGTCGATACTACAGCATAAATTAAATGTGGGCACACTGGACGAGCGTGAATGGGTATGGATTCACCGTAATGGTCGACGTTTCCCCGTTATGTTATCAGCAACGGCCATGCGTAATCCGGGCGGTGATGTGATGGGTTATTTATTAATTGCGTCGGATATCAGTGAACGCCGTCGCATGGAACGAGCATTGCGCGAGACAACACGTTTACAGCGCGCTATTTTAGATGGGGCTAATTTCAGTATTATTTCGACTGATGTCGA
>CANETI010000292.1 GCA_947440715.1 Planctomycetota bacterium
CCCAGGCCCTTCGGGCTTCCCTCATTTCCCCTCCGCCGTGACCGGGTCTGATGGCGTCGTGGGTTCAAGTCCCATCCAGCTCGCCAAAAAAAAATCCCCCCGTTTTACCGGGGGGATTTTCGTGGCGACCTGGATGGGACTTGAACCCACGACCTCCGCCGTGACAAGGCGGCGCTCTAACCAACTGAGCTACCAGGCCAAATTGTGAAACTTAATCTGAAACTTAATCAAAAACTAACGGAAACTAAAGAGCAGTCGGTAATGGTAGGCGATGAGGGGATCGAACCCCCGACATCCTCCTTGTAAGGGAGGCGCTCTAGCCGCTGAGCTAATCGCCCTTGAGGTAGACTCATCGTGTAAACCGACCTACGCGATGAGGGCGCGGATCATGTAAACGACTTATAAGGGCGCAAGGGGGAAGATCGTGAATTTAGGGTGTTGTTCGGTGTTGCAGTTGCCTTCGGTGTGTGGTGCGCAAAACGTGGTGCGGGTGGCTGGCTTGATAGCGTTGTGGCGTGGGTTATAGAATGGCCATCGTCCAGCCGCCTAAGGGCCTAGGATGATATTTTATTACCTATCACACAGGCACAACGTTGGGTTCGTGCGGTGGATTCAGGAGACGGTACGTGGCTGCTGATGCCTTGCGCATAACTGATGGTCAATCCCATTGCCGTATTCCCGATCCTGCCAGTGGAACGGTTCAGGCTCCGTTACTTGAAATTGGACTGCAGGGGGCGCTGGTCGATATAAAACTGCAGTTAGAAGAAAATGCGTATATTGATGTGACGCTGGTGATGCGCGATCAAGCTCCGAAACAATTATTTGCTCATGTGGTTAAATGTTCTAGCGAAGGTATGCGCCTGCGGTGGTTGCATTTCGATCCAGGTGAAGAGGGCAAATTAAAGGGCGTGCTGGAAACGTACGCGAAAAATTTAGCCGGTAAGCCATCCTCTGGTACGAGTACCCGTCGCGTGGTGCGTCCAAGTGGCTCAGGGGCATCGGCGGCAGAATTACCAGGCGGTGGTGCGGCGTCTGCAACACGACGTTTAGTGCGGCCATCGGCTAGCGCGATTACCCCTTTTAGCGATACGCCCCCAGTTTCGTCGCCGTCGGCAAAGGGCGGCAGTTCGGTTTCAGCTCCTGCGGCAAACTCCGCGCCAGCAAATTCCCCAGCCGTCGGTGATAGTTCGACGAGTGGTCGGGTTGGCACGCGTCGGGTGGTGCGTCCAAGTCAGCAAGCGATGACGCCATTTGGTGGCGATAACCTAGCTGCACATGACCTGATTCCTGGTGAAGAATTGCGTACGCATCAAGTCGTTATTGAGACGACCGATCGCTTTGAAAAATTAGTGGATGTTCGCGTCGAAGAGGCAGAAGCGAAACGGCAAGCTGCTAAAACAGAAAAAAAATCTACGTCGGTTGAGTCGTCTGAAATCGTTCATACCCCTTTTGCTGGTAGTCCAATTATTGGCGGACCGAATGACGGCGCTCAACCGTCTTCGAAAGCTGCAGGCAGCAATACCAAAGATGCAGGCAATATTAACAGCAGCGATAGCAGCCAGAGTAAAAGCGGGGGACATCCTTTAGCGGGTGATGATAGCGGTGCACATAAAGTCACCGGTCCTAAAACGACGATCGTCGGTAAAGACGGTCGCATGGATATTGGTGCATCGATTCGCACGCATGCGAAAACGGTGCGCGCATCTGAATTAGCGGCGCGCCACGATCGCGTGCGCGTGCTGAATATGGCCACCATTAAAACCCTCATTCAAGAGGCGGTGGAAGAAGCAGCGGCGCATTTGACGCGATCCCTGGGCGAAGCTGAGCGTAAGCGATTGTTAGAGGAAGCCGAAGAAGGCTTCCAAGAACGCCTCAAAGAATTCCAGGCGGAAAAACAATCTTCAGAAGAACGTAATAAACGTCTGAATGATCAGCTTGAATCGGCCAAAAATTTACTCGAAGCAGAACGTAAACGTTCCATTAAAGCAGATCAGTTTACGGTGTCGGCCGAAGGTCTTGGCGAAATCGAAGATCGTTTCCAACGCTTTTTAGATCGTACACTGACGGCAGGGAAAGTTCCGCCCGATGTTGAAGAAGATTTACGTGCGACCATCGCCCGTATTTTAGACAGCGAACGTGAGAAAATCCGCGAACGCGAATTGAGTGCGCAGAACGCGAAAATCGAATTGCTGGAACGCAAAATCGGACGCTTGGCCGGATCGCTGGATGAAAGCGAACGCCAACGCGAGGAAGCGCAGCGTTTTGCCGCATTCTTGGAATCGCAAGGCGGCGGCGCGTTACGCAATGTGTTCACGGCCGGCCTGAAGGGTGAAGATCCGAATAAGGAAAAGAAACTCGCCTTAATGAAAGGCATTTTGGACGAGAACCGTTTATTGCGGCAGTCCTTGGGCATTGAACTTAATAAAGTGACCGAAGAACCAGCTGCTGCGAAAGCGGCTGCGCCAGCACCGTCAAGCGCTCCTGTTGCAACCGTGCCTCAGGCAGAAGTGGTTGCTGAAGAAGAAGTTGCTCCAATTGATGCGGCTGAACAATCGGACAGCGCAGACGAGACCAATCAGGAACCATCAGGCGAACCTGAGGCCAATCCTGATGATGAAGTTTGGGAGGTGAAACCTTTGGCTAACCTGACTCAAGATATTAATGAACACGGAATCAAACGCATGGATGTCTCTGCCGTGCTTGGCAAGGGACCACCACCGCTGGAACGTCGCTAACGCTCTTTTTGCTCTTTATCATCTTTTTATTTTTCATCCACTTCCTGGTGGCGTTTGCCCCTAGGAAAGAGTATCACTCAAGGACTTTATCATTCACCACCATCTGGTTGTCAGCAACGCGACAACCGTTGATCTCACCCGCAGGAGTCTTCTATGTCTGAAATCGTCTATCTTGGCATCGACCTTGGCACTAGCCGTACGTCGCTGACGTCTTCAACCGGTATCCGCACGACCGTATGGTCGTATGTCGGTTATCCGAAAGATCACGTTGCGAAAAAGAAAATGGGCGGACGCGAAACCATCTACGGCAAAGAAGCCTTAGATAATCGTATGTCCCTCAATGTTTTCCGTCCGCTCGCGGGTGGCTCGGTTAAAGTTAAAGGCGCAAAAGACACCGGCGAAACGAAAAAGGCGATTAAAGATTTAGTCGAACACGTCGTCGCGCAGGCCAAAGCCGCTAAAGGTGCAACCATTTACGCCGTTGTTGGCGCACCTGCTGAAGCCAGCGTTGAAGGTAAGGCAACCATTTTGGAAGCCGCTGCGAATTGCATCGACTCCGTGATCGTAACTTCCGAACCGTTCGCCGTGGCATACGGCCTCGATTTCCTTGATGACACGTTGGTCGTCGACATCGGCGCAGGCACCACCGACTTATGTCGCGTGCATGGTAAAATGCCTGATCCTGAAGATCAACGCACGCACATCATCGCCGGTGACGCAATTGACCAATTATTGGCCAACCTGATTAAAGAAAAATACCCGGAAGCTCAGTTCTCCATCAACATGGTGCGCGAAATTAAAGAACGTCACGCTTCGGTGTCGACGCGTATGGACGAAGTGCATGAAATGTTGCCAGTTGCTGGTAAACCAACCAAGTTTGATTTGACCGAATTGGTCTACAAAGCCTGTTATTCGTTGGTTCCTCCAACGATCGCAGCGCTGCAAGACTTGATTGCTACCTATGATCCTGAATTCCAAGCCAAAATGCGTAACAACGTGTTGCTCGGCGGCGGCGGATGTCGCATCCAAGGTCTTGGCTTAGCGATTGAAAAAGCGCTGAATGAATACGGCGGCGGCAAAGTCAAAACCGTTGAAGAACCAGAATACGCTGGTTCGAATGGCGCCCTGAAAATCGCACTCGATATGCCTGACACCTTCTGGAAAGAATTTAAGTCAGCCAAAAAAGCGGAAGCCTAAGCCAAGCGAAAGCTCAAGCGAAATAGCCGTAGATCGTATTGTGTGCGATCTGTCTGAGTGAAGAGAGTCAAATACTCCGCGTTTCTAACGCGGAGTATTTGCGTTTGGTATA
>CANETI010000293.1 GCA_947440715.1 Planctomycetota bacterium
CGATTTTCGTTATCATAATTTAAGAACTTCTGCGTCTGAGCCGTGAATTGATTATTGGTCTCTTCCGTGATCCGACCATTCGCATCATACAGGTAAGCAAAATTAGTTACGCCCGAGATACTCTGGGTAGCCAATTGATTATCGACACCATTCGCATCGCTGCGATAGGTGCGGTTTTCCACTTGGTTATTACCCAAGGTCGTGGTGATCAGACGGCCGCTCACATCGTACTGCCGCATGGCCACCGTACTCGCACCGATTTTTACGGTATCTAATTGATGACGTGGGGTGTAAGTGCGAGTAACGTTGTCTGCCGTCGGATAAGTCAAATTCGTCACGCGGTTAGCGGCGTCGTAGATCGTGGTTTGCACACTGCGAACGTGAGGGCCATTACCAAACGGCACGGGCGCAGCCGTTGCTGACCGGTTCAATAAACACTGAATCATCGGCAACCACTTGGGGGCATGACGCTGAGAATGCCCTAGAAAAACGCATGAACAAGAGCAACGAAGAAACGGAGGCGACCCGCAAGGAGAATATGCAGAATGACAGCCCTTGCTCTCGTGTCTTCACCTCCGTTTCTACGTTGCTCTTATTCAGTTTTTTCCAGGAAATTTCACCAAAGGTTGTATATCTAGAAAATTCTTATGGGCGCGTAGCGCGAACTCGGAGGCGAGATGGGAAACAAAGATGAAATTGCCTGGAATATGAATGAAATGTGATCGCGCACTACACAGTGCCGGTGATGTTGGATTTAAACGAATCCCGTATCCGGTAACCGTCAGCCAAACGAGAAAACACAGTTAGGATGTGATCATGAGCAAATCAAGGCTACCTGGGTTATTCCTTCGGATTGATAAAAGAACATCAGAGCCATTGAATTATCCCCAGACAAAATAAACTTAGCCCACTGTCTGCCTGTCTGCAAAATCGGGGGAGACCAAATCGGCTCTTCCTCCTACCTAATACATTGAGCTAACACCATGCGTCTCTTACTGCTCATTCTTTTAACGATTGGATTACATGCGGGTGAGACGGAATCAAACTCACTATTCGACCAAGTACTAAAACTTCAGCATGTCCAAGAGCCTGAAATCGACGATATGGCGATGACTACTGCGTTCGCCGAGGTGGTTGAATCCTCACGTGCTGCTATTGCAACTGCAGCTGACACAGAAGGAAAAATTACGGCACTTTGTGCCACGTTATTGAATGCGAGAAAAGTCTCTTACCTGTCCAATCAATATTGGCGCGATTCCACCTTGGCAGCGAGCCTCCTGCGTAAAAAAGGAAACTGTTTAGCTACGTCAACGTTGTTCGTATTAGTAGGGGATGCCTTAGGCCTTCCAATTCACCTCGTTGTCGTTCCAAGTCATGCCTTTGTGCGCTGGGATGACGGCAAAATAAGCCGCAATATCGAGACAACTGCAAATGGACAGGCCATTACGGATGAATATTACCTCTATGGTCGGAACTCTTCCGATCCAGCTGATGTCATCGCGCTTGGCTGGGGACGATCGCTCGATCATAACGGATTTATGGCTGAACTCATTGAATGCGCTGCCTACCACCGTGCTGGGGAGGAGCGGCTCGAAGAGGCAATTGCACTCCTTGATGAGGTTGAACGTTTAGTCCCAAGACGCAGCGATCTCGCGCTTGCCCATATTCATCTGCGTGCAGATCTAACTAAGGATCGTGCCGCAGCTCGCACGGCATTGGGCGCTTTGCTTGAACATGGAAATCCGCCGCCGTCTGTGGCAACCGGTGCCTTGATGATGCTGGCTGAGGATGCAGGGGCACGTGGCAATGTACCGGGCCAGCGTCAATTACTGCTAACGGCATTTGCGCACGCGCCTAAATCAGCCATGCATCAAGTGCTTCAAGATCTGGCTTTTTGTCATCGCACTTTGCGCGATCCTCGTGCGGCGCGACGCTACATGGAATTGGCCTTGACGCTGGTTCAGACCGGTTCACCCGAACTAGCCAGTGATCTTTATAATTTAGCTATTTTACAAAAAAACGACCACGATCTTACTGCCGCAATTGCCACCATCCGACAAGCACGTCAACTCAATCCTGAAAAATGGAATTTACAGATGCTGGAAGCTGGATATCTCATGCTTGATGGGCAACGTGAAGCCGCTCTACCTATTCGTGCCGCCATTGTGAAGCCTCGAGCGGAAGAAGAATTTTGGGCGGTCATGGAAGCTTGGTATTTGGCTGTCAGCGGTGACCGCGATGGGTTCATGAAAAAGCTCTCCATTGCACTAGAAACAACCAATTCTCTGCGCACTCTACAATGGACCGATCAAGACGAAGACCTCGATCCATACCGCGCAGATCCTGAATTTATTGAATTGATAAAGCACCATCGGCAGCGCCTTGGTGCAGCTTCAGCTAGCGTTCCTGTTGCACCGTAGTAGATTTAATACTGCCTGTTTGTTTGTTATCGACATAAAGCTTGTGTGTCTACTTTGCAACTTTATTGAATACCAAGTTGATCAACGTGCCTTTCCCGTAGTCGGGAATTTAGGGATTTTTAGAGGAGTTTAATTTACGCGGGATAAATGTAAGCGTTCGACCGCCAGAACTAGCGCATGACAGAACGGTTGTAGATGCTTCCCTGTGGAGGCATTATGTCGGATATTATTTCATCATCACCTACGACGCTTGAATTATTGGATGAAACCAGTGGCCGTGCGTTGGTCGAGGCATGGTTGGCTTCGGGTTTGAACGGGGCGGAGTTTTGTCGCTCTCGCAATTTGCGTCCGCAGCGGCTGCATTATTGGCGGGAGCGTTTGGGATATCCGATTCGTGTGGTGGGTGAGCGACCGCCGTCGCGTAGTTCTTCGGTGGAGCGTGCTTCGGTGGCGGAGGGATTTGTTCAGGTGGTGGTGGGTGATGCTGCGCCGTCGGCGACCACCTACGTTGATATTGTCGTAGGTGGTGCGTCGCTGCGTGTGCATGCGGGTTTCGATGCGGCGTTGGTGCGTTCAGTGGTGCAGGTGCTGCGTGTGGATGCGTCGACGTGTTGAGCTTCGATCGTGGTCGCCGTATTTTTGTGGCGCGTGCGGCGACCGATATGCGCAAGTCATTTAATACTTTGGCGGCGTTGGTCGAACATCAGTTGGGGCATGATCCGTTTACGGGTGATGTGTTTGTCTTTATCGGGCGGAATAAAAATCGGATGAAAGTGTTGGTGTGGGATGCGTCTGGTTTTTGGTTGTGTGCGAAGCGATTAGAGAAAGGCACCTTCGCGGTGCCGAAGCCGTTGTTAGATGCGGGATCAAAAGATGCGGTTCAAGTGTCTCCGGCGGAGATGGCCTTGGTGCTGGAGGGAATCAGCGTGCATCGGGCGACGTATCATCGGCATTATCATCGTCCGTCGGCTACGTCAGTCGCTCCTCCAGCTCCAGCGACTGCGTGAAGAAGTATTTGACTCTCATATGACTGTCACATAATTATTATATGTCCGAGATTGACCAGGAATTGATTGCTCTACGTGCGGATAATCGGCGTCTCCTCGCCTTGGTAAGTGAACGTGAACAAGAGGCGCATGATTTGCGCTTAGAGAACGACGAACTAAAAGGGAAATTATCTGGACTTGAGTCACGGATCGAACGTCTGACGAAACGCTTGTATGGCTGGAGCGCGGAACGACATCATCCTGGCCAGCAAATGCTTGATTGTGTGCAGCATCATCAAACGGCAGATGAACAGGCAGCCGAACAAAAAAATAACGATAAAAAACAGGACGGCACGTCGATTGGCGCATCCGTAGCGGTAGAGAAATCATCGCCGTCCTCGGTCGCGCCCAAACGCCCGCGAGCCCCTGGACAACATCCTGGTCGTCGTCGTTTGCCAGTTGGCACAGACATCGTCACCGAAGAGCTGACCGTGCCAGAGCACGAACGTCTTGATGATCACGGACAGCCACTGCCAGTTATTGGGTACCGCGTGACGAAAAAATGGGATTATCGTCCCGGTGCGTATATCGAACGACAGTTTCGCTGCGCCATTTACGGACGA
>CANETI010000294.1 GCA_947440715.1 Planctomycetota bacterium
CATGATGCGCTGTCATGACGGCTCCTTTGTGTTGTTACCTGGCCGGGATTATGCGGATAATGGCTACTACATGGCGTCACGTTATCACCCGACCGGGACCATGATTTTAGCCTATGGCCTGAACAATCCCAAGCTGCTGATTCAAGGCATTCAAGTAAGTATTCCTGGAATTAATCCGAAAGCGCTGACCGGTAAATTGGACATCGCCTATAAAGCGATCGTGGAAAAATCTTACAAGGACGCCATTCGCTTTATTAACTCGGTACGCGGCGCGAAGACGATCAGTAGCGAAGACACCGCTGTCTGCGCCGCACTAACCACCCACATCGAAATGCTTTTGTTGGTAGATATGAACCGTCTCGCAGCCCTGGAAAAAAGCGGCGATCTTTACACGCTATCGCTCACGCTGGAATCCATGGATAATAATTTTGATGCGTTGCCGAGCTATAAAGAAAGAACATTACACTTTACCACGTCGTTAAAAGAAGAGTCCTGGAAAAATACCGTCAAATTAGGTGCCAGTTATGCTAAATTGCTCGCCACGCTGAACCGAACACGCAGCCCGACGAGCACTCGTGCATTAGAAAGTTTTGCCCAAAAGAATCCTGACACCTTGTATGGCAAATGGGCCGCAGAGATCGCCGCCGCCTTTCGCGCACATGGTGTCATCCCAGATCCAGCGACCGATTTGACGGCAAAATAGCCATGTCTGCCTTAAACTGCCTCTGTATTTAAAACAAGGTGTGTCTTTGCCAAAAGCGCCAACGGCGCGGCACGATAGCAGCCTAGGGCAAATAAGCGCAGCGAATGTCGCCCTAGGAATACCGTCACCATAGTTTGAGGGCTGAAGGCCCGACCTATTATCATGTTGTGCGAGCATTTGACTTTCAGACGGCAACTGTCTCCCTGAAAAATTCACGCTTCTGGAGGGAAAACCTCAACATGCAGCACTCCCACTGACGTAAAAGGCCACGAAACGCCAAGTAGACGCCAGACATTGGCATTACAGGATCTCTGCAGCTCATTCGTTGATAAATCCCACGAACGCAATCCGAACTATCCGGTAATACGTTCCTCGGCTTCGTTCACGCATCACGATCAAGGAACTGCTCATGTCGCTGTTTGCCGCCCGCTCTATTTTGACCTACTCACTTATACTCGGCAGCCTGTCGCTGCATGCGGTCGATGTTGCAGATAACTGGCCCACGATGCGTGGACCCCACTCCAATGGTTATACCGGTACTACGACGAAGCTCGCCACGACTTGGAGCGAAACCGAGCACATCACCTGGAAAACTCCCCTCCCAGGTGAAGGCTGGTCATCCCCAGTTATTGCTGATGGTGCCATTTGGCTCACCACGGGACTCGATGACGGCAAATCGCGCCACGTCATAAAGCTCGATGCCAACAGCGGAAAAATTCTGCTGGATCAAGAAATCTTTGCACCGGAAGCACCGGAAAAGAAACATCTCCGTAATTCCTTTGCCTCACCCACACCGCTGATTGTTGGCGATAAGGTCTATGTCCATTTCGGAACTATTGGCACCGCCTGCTTATCAACCAAAGACGGCAGCGTTATCTGGAAGCAAAACGATCTCAAAATTGATTACGATGTCGGCGCCGGTGGTTCGCCCACGTTATACCAAGATCTCATTTTAATAACCTACGACGGCATGGATGCCCAATACCAAGTTGGCTTAGATGCGAATAACGGAAAAGTCCGCTGGAAAACTGAACGTTCTGGCAGCGCTACGCGCCTCGCCAGCATGAAAGCAGATTCACGCAAAGCCTTTGGCACACCCTTTATCATGACTATTGATGGGAAAGACCAGAGTATTAATACGGCTGCACACCGCCTGTACGCTTATGAACCGCTAACCGGCAAAGAACTTTGGTTCGTTGATTATCCTGGCTTCTCAAGCGCCGCATGGCCTGTCACCAATGGTAAGATGGTTATCGTCAACACCGGTTTTCCAAACTCAGAATTGTGGGCCATTACTCCCAGCGGCGCCAAAGGTGACAGCACCAAAACCCACGTTAAATGGACCGCAAAAAATCGCACTGGTGCCCAAGCGTCGCCAATTATCGTCGATGACTTACTCTACGTCGTCAACGATTCCGGTTTTCTAACCGTCCTCGAATTAGAAACCGGTAAAGAAATTTACAAAGAACGCCTCGGCGTCGACTTCGCCGCCTCGCCCATTTACGCCGGTGGATTATTATATTTCCCTGATGCCCGCAATAAAACCACGGTGGTGAAACCAGGTCGTACTTTTACCGTCGTCGCCGCCAATGAACTCGAAGACGGCTGCATGGCCAGTCCCGCCGTGCTCGGCAACGCGTTATTTATTCGCACGAAAAAGGCGCTGTACCGCATTGATCCGTAAATGATTAAAGTAACATGGACGGACCGCCCATGATCGACGCCCGACACGGGCGAGCTGCCCATGCCACGTTAACTAGCGATAATAAAAGCAACATGGAGTGACTCCAGAAGCGATTTGATTGCTGAATAAGATGGAAAATTTCCACGCCCGATAAAGCCCACTCATGAAATACTTACCAATCTTCGTTCTTGGTTTCTTATTTATTCTGGCAACCTATGTGGCGCTATGGTTCTCTGTCTTTGACCTCACGGTTGTCCGCTATAATTCAATAGAAATAAGCAATGAATCCGTGCACTATGAATCTGGTTATTCGTATGAAGTGGTAATTAGTCGGAACGAACCAGTGTCATATGACTATCGCGACTGGGTTCCTGGAAGTGCCATTTACAGTCGTTACGCTTGGATTTCCTCCGCATTTTACCCACTTCATAAAATCAGCTTCTTGGTTAATGGCGTGAGATCTACCGAGCCGACAAAAGACGTGCGCAATATATCAGGGATAAAATGATTTCGTCTAAGCCGTCATTACATGAGAACTGGCCACCAAATGGATTATGAAAAAATCGCAGCTCTCGTGTCAGCTCTCAAATGGCCAAATGTGGTGTCTTCTGACGTTCGAATCACCGTAACCTCTAACTCACTGGTCATAGAAATTCCGCCCATGCCGTTGCGGTTCATCTATGCCTGGATGAGTTTCACCTACCTGCTGATCATGGCATTGTTGCTGTGGAAAGAACCATCGGTGTTGCCTGTAGCCATTCCATTTGGCTTCTTATCCGCAGGTGGGTTTTGTTTTATTATGCGAATAATTGAAAAGAAGAGAGCTGAAGTCGGACCTTATGCCATTATTGGCGACCAAGTGCGCAATTACGATGGTCGCATTTTGGACACTGGCGACGTCACTGATGGCGTCGAAGTTTTCTTTACGGCAAAAAGACGCAGTGGAAAAGAAAATTATCGAATGGTCATGCTCATGGGGAAAGACCTGGTCATGCCAATTCTTTGGCAAATAACGACACGTCATAGATGGACGAGTCCAAAGCTTGATCTGATTGAAAAGCGCCTCGGTATCAAAATTATTACCTGGCAGCTAAAGTCGGTAATAGATGCGCCCTAATAGATCACGGCACGAAAACTGGCCACAACGTCTTCCTTGTCTTACATGAGCACTCTCGTCCATCGACGACCCATTGAAGTGAGATGACACATGCGAAAATTAACCCTAACTGATACCTCGATGATTCTGCTGATCGCTTTGGGAACGTTCCTCCTTGGAATATACCTTGGTAGGCATAATTCCGAGCAAAACCTCTATCTGATGTTTTGTAAATTAGGCGTTGAAGCACGAAATGGTAATTTGTCAGCGAAAACTGCCTGTCGCAGTTTATTTGAGGTCAGGGAAAAGATTGATGACACCAACACCTCAAAACACATCTATTGGGTCTTAAACATCTACGGTAAAGACTAGTGACTAGCGTGTTTTCGACCTAACTATTGCTATTCGGTCCTGTTCTGCGTTTGAGAATGTTGGAAATATGGCGCGCCGGAGAGGATTCGAACCTCCAACCCTCAGATTCGAAGTCTGACCTAAAATTGTTTTCCTGAGTATGCCCTAGCTTACTCACCTTGGTATTTACC
>CANETI010000295.1 GCA_947440715.1 Planctomycetota bacterium
AGGCTGGGCGATTTCGTGATGATTTATTAGCGCGTATTAATTTATGGACCTTTGTTTTGCCTGGATTAGCCAATCGGCGCGAAGATATTGAGCCGAATATTGATCATGAATTGGAGCGCTTTGCTCGTGACAGCGGAAACCGTGTAACGTTTAATGCGGAAGCGCGTTCGCGTTTTTTGCGGTTTGCGCATGCGAGTTCCTCCACCTGGTCGGCAAATTTCCGCGATTTAGGCGCAGCTGTAACGCGTTTGGCCACGTTGGCCGATGGTGGGCGAATTGATGAGGCGCTGGTGCGCGAAGAAGAACTACGATTAATGCAACAATGGCAGCCCGCGCGGCCACTCGGTGATGATGCCCTGACTCAGATCATGGGCGCGCGGGTCGAAACGTTGGATCGCTTTGACCGCGTTCAGCTAACCGATGTCGTACAGGTCTGCCGCCAATCACGATCTTTATCGGATGCAGGTCGCACATTATTCGCGCTGTCTCGTGCCAAACGAAAAGTGACCAACGACGCGGATCGCTTACAGAAATATTTAGCGCGTTTTGATTTAGATTGGGATCTGGTGTGCAAAGGTTCCTGACTTGCGGCATGGGCATCCAGCCCACCATGTGCGCGCATGCTAACACCTGCCGCTGCCGCTACTGAGATCTTATCCTGGTTTGGAAATCGTTCGCTTGCAGAGATTGATTCCGATATTCGGTTAATGACCAACAGCCATCCGATATTACGTGCGGCTGAAAATATTGCCGAGGCGGCAAATAGTGATGATGAGCGTTTACGCAACGATGGATTACAGGCATTATTTGCTGGGGTGGTGGAACCGCTCAATGATGGTTTCACGCCTGCTGGTCGTGCCGTCTATGCGCTGGTTTTTGGCCATATGGTTTGGTATGTGGTCCAACGCACGCCGTCCTTACACGCGGCTCTCGTCGCTGCTGGCATTACATCACAGGCCGAATTATTGAGCCGTCACCATCGCCTACGAACACAAACGGTTCCCGCACCAACGCTGGTAAAACGCGTCGTCGTGCTCAGTCGCGTCACGATTGGCGCGGATATTTTACTCAGCAGTGTGGTGTTACAGCGTTTGCATCAGCGCTACCCCACCGCTGAATTAGTGTTGTTAGGTGATGGAAAACTTGCCGGATTATTTGGTGGATTACCCCAGGTCCGTGTCCGCCCCATCAGTTATGCACGCCGTGGACCACTGCGCGAACGTTTGGCCAGTTGGCTGACCGTTAGCGAAGCCGTGCGCGAAGAGGCGCCGGATTTAGTGATCGCGCCGGATTCACGCTTAGATCAATTAGGTATTTTGCCGGTCTGTGCTGAATCCAAATATTTCCTTTGGGAAAATTTACAACCTGAAGCCAGACCCGTCCGTAGTTTAGCAACGTTGTTAGATGAATGGTTGGCTGACCGTTTAGCGCTGAATCGTAGTCCATCTATTGTACCGCGCGTCGCACTATCACCAAACGCCTGCGCGCTGCAACAAACCCTGCATGCAGCGTTCGGCAGCAGACCAATTGCGGCAATTAAACTTGATCATGGTGGTAATATCGCCAAAGCCTTGCCACGCCATGCTGAGGTTGCGATTTTAAAACAATTCCGCGCACGTGGCTGGCGTATCTTATTGGATCGTGGTTTTGGCACTGATGAATTAGCCAATAGCGATGCGCTATTAAACGAGGTCGGCTGGACAGCGTGTGATATTGATGACAGCGATAAAGGGCTTGGCTTGGCAGTTAATATGCTCGTTACTGACCAGCTCGCAAATCATGACGTGATTCGTTTTCATGGTTCCATCAGTGGTTGGGCCGCCGCATTGGCCTGCTGCGGACACGCTTTAAGCTACGATAGCGTTGGCCACCATTTAGCGGGTGCCTTGGGCATTCCGGTCACCGTCGCATTCACCGGATTTGTTGATCCAGGCTTCCCTATCGCTTGGCAGCCGCGTGGTCGTGCAGCTATTTCGGTCGTACAAATTCCCACGGCAGAGAAGTCACTGCCATCAGCCTGGGAACCATTGTTGAATCATGTCCCGAGCGTGTAACCATCTACTGAAGCAGTAGTTAGGTACTTTTAAACGGGCCAATTGTAGCCTTCCAATCTTGCATAGCATGTGCGACCGCGCTCAAGACCCCGTGTTGAGCACGATTATGAATAACCCGCCGAACGACAGCAAACTGAGCCCGACGACCGATTCCCAACCACTTGGTAAAATCGGCAGTGAATCGCTCCCACAAATCGAAGAATTGACCATCGGCGAACGAGCGACGCGCATTTTATTAGGTGCGCCACGTGACCTGCGTGATCGCACTATTTTTCATAGCATCACCTTGGTTTCGGTTTTGGCCTGGGTTGGTTTAGGCGCTGATGCGCTTTCCTCTTCAAGCTACGGCCCCCAAGAAAGTTTTCGCGTTATTCGCGATCATCCGCATTTAGCGTTGGCCCTTGCCCTGCTGACGGTCTGCACCGTTTTTCTGATCTCCTCGGCTTACAGTCGATTAATTGAAGTCTTTCCTAATGGCGGTGGGTATGGAGTGGCTTCACGCATGCTTGGCGCGCGCGTTGGTGTGGTGTCGGGCTGTGCCTTATTAGTTGACTATATTCTGACCATTACCGTTTCGATTGCCGCTGTTGGTGATGCCCTGTTTAGTTTTATTCCCGTCGCTTGGGCAACCTGGAAATTTCCCATCGAAGCCGGCATTATCGTCGCGCTCATGGTGCTGAATTTACGTGGCGTAAAAGAGTCCATCGTTTATCTGACACCCATATTCGTTCTCTTTATCTTGGTTCATATCGTGCTCATTGGTGGTGGTTTGGTGTTGCACCTAGATGCCACTCAGGCGGTGACTGAGCGCGTAACCACTGGGTTTAATAACGATCTGAACACCATCGGCTGGCTTGGAATGCTGATGTTATTGTTGAAGGCTTATTCGTTGGGCGGCGGTACCTATACCGGCATTGAAGCCGTGTCGAATGCCCTGCCGCTGCTACGTGAACCACGAGTGGCTACGGCTAAACGAACCATGCTGTACCTGGCTATTTCTTTAGCGGTAACCGCCGCCGGTTTATTGCTCTGCTATCTCATCTGGAATGTGCCGGAAGTTCCTGGGAAAACGACGAATGCCGTGCTCGCCGAGATGGTCGGAGCGCACCTGCCGTGGAGCAATGCTTTTGTCATTGCTGTGCTGGTCACCGAAGCAGCATTATTGGTCGTCGCTGCTCAAGCCGGATTTATTGGCGGACCTCGTGTCTTAGCCAATATGGCGGTGGACTCGTGGATGCCGCATCGATTCAGCGCACTGAGTGAACGCTTAAATACCGATAATGGCGTTTTGATCATGGGCGTCTTAGCCCTATGCGGTTTATGGCTGACCGATGGTAATATCACCGTGTTGGTGGTGATGTATGCCATTAATGTATTCCTGTCTTTTTCTCTCACCATGCTCGGCATGATGCGCTGGTGGTGGCGCGAGAAAGCGGCAACGTACCTAAAAGTACGACGCTTATCCTTATTCGCTGCTGGTTTTGTCATTTGCATCACGATTTTGCTGGTCACCACGTGGCAAGAATTTGATCGTGGCGGAAGCGCTGCCTTGATTGTAACCGGTGCTCTAACGGCGCTCTGTCTGATTATTCATGGGCATTATCGCTTGGTTTCAAAGAAGCTGCACACCTTGTATGCCGAATTAGGAAATCAGCCCAGATCAACGACACCGCCGAAAACTCCTTTTGACGTTAAAGCACAAACCGCCGTCGTTTTAGTTGGGAATTATGGTGGTCTCGGTATTCATACGGCGCTGAATGTCTTCCGTGTATTCCCCGGAGTCTACAAAAACTTGGTTTTTATTAGTGTCGGCGTGGTGGATTCCGGCGCCTTTAAGGGACAAGACACCTTAGATCGTTTACGCGATCGCACCCGCGATAATTTACAACGTTATATTGAGATGGCTAATTCCCTGGGGATTCCATCAACCGCACATATGGCAATTGGCACTGACGCCGTGGACGAGG
>CANETI010000296.1 GCA_947440715.1 Planctomycetota bacterium
ATATTTTGAGTAAATTAACGGAAAGATTTAAGGACAATGAAAAGGGTGAGATTTTGCGCGGAATCGTTCGCTCGCGCATAACATTGCTGCGGGAATATCTGGCTTTCGTTAACAAAGCGTCAGCACATTTCATGGAAGCAATCGCTAACGAAGAATTTCCACGTATCAAATTACCAGAAACGATGCTCGTGGTGGCGGAATGTTTACGTCGTCAATCCTCGGCGGCGGGCGGCAATGATGCCAGTCTGGCGCGAGCGATGGATTGGTATATGGCGCTGGCGAAGATGGCAGAATCGCAGCCGAAATTGCGTGATGAAATGCGGGCACAAGGTCGTGCGCCAGGTCCAGATGCACCGCTTCAAGTGCAACTCGGTTGGATTGCCGATACTCAATATCAGCGTTTAACGGACGCGGGTGTGGTGCATGCAGGTTCAATTGCTGGACGCGATAAAACGCTATTATCAGCGATTGTTTTTGACCGTCTTGGTTTTGCTGATTTTGCCAATCTTGGCTGGCGTCCGGTGACCGGCGCAAATCAAGCCGATTGCGCTGTTATTCTCAATATGATTGGAAAAGCAGTCCTCGATTTTGCTTTCCGCAATGACACTTGGCCGCAAACCATTGGTGAACTGTGGGAACGCGGCGTTATTTCAGACCGAAATTACTTAAATCGCTTTTGCTGTCCGGTATCCGGGAAACCCTACTTATACACCTATTTACCAGGTGATGTTTCTACCACGTCACCTTCCACTGTTGTCGTGACGACCTCTGAGCCTGTGCCGACGAACCAAGGCCCACGTTATGGCATTTTTCTTGGAAATGCGACAGTGGTTTGGAGTGCCACGCCAGCAAAACCAGGTTTACTCTATAAGCCGTAATCATGCGTTTAGGCGAAATAATTGGGCACGATGCGCAAGTGCGATTATTAATGCGCTTAGTGAAGCGTGACCAGTTACCGCACGCAATTATTTTCGAGGGCGTTCCAGGTAGTGGTCGACGAACCGTTGCCTTAGCCTTAGCTCAAGCATTGCTTTGCCAGCGGCCAGTCGCGGGTGACGCTTGTGGTCAATGCGATGCCTGTCGTTTAATGATCTCTAACACTCATCCGGATTGCACCGTTTTGCCCCATGACCGTGAGCTAGCGGACATTCCAATTGATCTCGTGCGCGAACAAGTGGCCGATCAGGCCTATATCAGTCCGCTTATTGGAACGCGTCGCATTTTTATCTTGCCTGATATTGAACGTCTGAAACTCGATGCGGCAAATACGATATTAAAAGTGTTAGAGGAGCCACCCAGCGGTACATTTTTACTCATGACGACAGCTGCCGCCGCCGGATTGTTGAGCACCATTCGTTCGCGTGCGCAACTGTATCGCTTGAATCCGTTAGCGCCGGAAGCAATTGCCGCCATTTTGATGAATCGAGGTATGCTTCCCGCCGAAGCACTTCAACGCGCAGTGAGTGTGCACGGAGGTCTGCGCGGCATCGATGAGACGCAAGTCGCCGCTCCGCTTGATGAGCTAGAGGCGCTTTGTCGTAGTGGTTTACAGCTCGATGTTATTGCCCTGATTATGTCTCAATTGCCACAGCGCGTCGCCGATGACGCAGGGAAAACATTGGCGAGTGAACAGCGAACGGTCTTGGCGAGTTGGCTCGATCAGCTATTGCAGCGATTGCGGCAAGCGTTGCGTCAGGAAACCATGGATTCGGTGGATGAGACCTGCGAAATTATCGACCGTGTACTACGACTCCAAGGTGATTTACAGCGCCATGTTAATCCACAGGTCATTATTGAGGGACTAGCCCTCGTGGCACGCTGATTACTCGTCAAAAGACAATCCACTGCCTGAACAGTTGCATGCGTTGGTGATGCTGTTTCAATACGGCCTAACTGGAGTCTGCATGGGTCGCGATGCTTTGCTTGATATGTATTTAAAAGATGTGTCCAGATTTACCGTGCTGACACGGGAATCAGAATGCGCACTGGCACGACGATTGCGCAACGGTGATCGCACTGCACGGCAAGAAATGATTCAGTGCAATTTGCGTTTAGTGGTCAGTGTTGCGCGTCAATACGAAGGCCAAGGCATGCAAATCCTTGATATTATTGAGGAAGGCAACATTGGTCTCATGCGTGCGGTTGAGCGATTCGATCCAGACATGGAGTGCCGCTTTTCAACTTATGCCGTCCATTGGATCAAGCAGGGTATTCGTCGTTCCTTATTAGAAAAAGTTAAAAATATTCGCGTGCCGGCCTACATGGCGGAATTAGTGGCTCGTTGGAAAAAATTATCACGCGAACAGCCACACATCACGGATGTAAAGGAAATTGTTAAGGCGTTACGCCTGCCAAAAGAAAACATCAAATTAATTCAACGCATTATTCGTACGGCGCAAATTAATGGTGCAAATCTGGATACGGAAGATGCTTCGGAATTGTCAGGCTTTTTCGAAGATGGGAATCCTGAGAATAACCCGGAAGTCGCGGTTGGGATGCGTGAAGATGTTAGTTTATTACAATCACGATTAAATCTACTGACCAAGCGCGAAGCAGATATTTTGCGTTATCGCTACGGAATGGATGCATTTCCCGTGCTGACACTCGAAGAAATTGGCAAAATTTTTAGTCTCACACGAGAACGCGTGCGTCAGATTGAAGCGAAAGCCATCAAGCGATTGAGAGAGCTCATTCCTTCGGAAACGGTACTCTAAGTCAGTCAGCGAGTCCGGTGCCTGACTCCGGCGCTTGAAAATGAGCGATAATTAGAGGTGCGTTAAATACGCAACAAAGTCGTTATCTAAATATTCAGCCCAGCGAACGAGAATTTTTCGCATTAAGCGGTCGCGGGCTACCGTATTGGTCAGTGAACTAGATCGTAGCGTGATGGTAATCCCGCCTAAATTCCTTCCGTCGCCGGTTTCAACCGTGCTGCGGAAACTGCCGTCCAGGCGCTCCATGCCATCAACAACGGAAGTCGAACTGTTGAGTGTCAGCTTGAGACGCAACAATGGATGCACTGCGCCAGGCGTCATATGCAATCCGAGATTGGCGCAGGTGGCGGTCAATTGCGGTAAAATCGGATCCAAATCTGGGGCGGCAACAATGTCGACACTGACCGCCGCGAGCACCCTCGCTAATTTTTCGCGCATAACAGCCGAGGTCATCGGAGCTTCAGGGAGATAGCCACCGGGTTTGGCAATATGAAAATGACGAGCCTTTTCTTCGCGCTTGCTCACTAACGGCATCAACCGTTGATGAAGGCGTGCCGCAGAACCAATCGGATGTGCCTGTGGATCTATATCAGGTTGTTGTTGATGACGGTTTAATGCCTGAATTATTTCCTTATCCAACCCATCAATAGTAGTCAGGAGTGAAGTTGCCCAGGCTTCTCGATTGAGGGAGACCTGTAGGTAGAGGCAGTGTTCTGTCTCAACTTCTTTGGTTACGGTTATGCCAGGAACTTCTAAATGATCGATACTTGTTACGGCTTGATTGCTCAAGTCATCATCTACATCAATGTCAGTAATCTCCTGATCATCGCCTCGAATAACAATATGTAATTGTCGGGCAATATCACGACGACCTTCAGCGATGGCACGATTGCGGTCTTTTTGTAAATCTGTGCCGACACCGTACACGTAAGTGAAATCAATGGGCGGCTGAAGCACCCAATGTGGAATGGAATTATCTGGTGGTGCAATGCGCTGCGGCCCACGACCAGCCCGATAGGCAGGATCACAACCCGCCAACCATAACGTGGCGCATATCACGCCGCTTATGATCCAAGTCCACTGGAACGGAAATCCCAGGATACGCTGATTTGATGATGATTGATGGATGTCTATCATGTGCACTCCTATTCAGATGTTACGAATCTTCAGGCGATTTTGCGCTAGGTGCGTTCAAAGGTATTCCAATCGTTGTGATATAGACCACTGCTTGTTCAGTTGGAATTCCGAGGAGACGGTTCACGTGATCATCAAAAAAACCACCAATACC
>CANETI010000297.1 GCA_947440715.1 Planctomycetota bacterium
ATGGCGAAACGTTTGCAACGTCACGCCCAGTGCTGGAATCGGTTGTTCAGTCGTTAAACGAAAGGCAGTAGCTGTCATGGCGGCAGCATTAGCGGGAATGGGGAGAGGGAAAGACGGGAAACGCTTTGCTTGTGGCTTCGGTTTGTCCGATTGCGCACATGTCCCTGTTTCAAGACACCTAGTGTAGCATCTACTGTGGTACTAGAATCATAAACATCGCAGAGGTTGGGTTGCGGCAAGGTCTTGAGTGGAGTACGTTTCTATTCCAAATGTCTCACGATCCAGACTCAAAGTTGGTGAATGGTCGCTACTCCTTGCTTCGTGAGCTGGGACGTGGGTCAACTGGTCGTGTCTTTGCGGCATGGGACCATTCGTTAGAGCGTGAAGTGGCGGTCAAAATTTTAGATCATGCGTTGGCCGATGATGTTGAAATTGTGTCGCGGTTCGAACAAGAAATCAAATATACGGCACGCTTAAACCATCCTGGTATTGTTGCCTTATTTGAATCCGGGCACATGCCGGATAAGGCGCGTTGTTACTTTATGTCGTTGGCGCGCGGGCAATCGCTTGAGGCGTATATTGATAAGATGAAGAGTAATCCGGAGCATTGGCGACAATTTGCTTTAATTGAACGCTTGACGTTGTTCTTAAAATTATTGGAGGTCATTTCGTATTCACATGCTCAGGATATTGTGCATCGCGATTTAAAGCCGGCGAATATTATGGTCGGATCATATGGTGAAGTCTGGGTATTAGACTGGGGGCTCGCCCGTAGTTTGCGCGAAGACACGGTTACGGCACCATCGGCGATGGAATCGGCTTACGATGAAATTTTTCCCGATAATAATCGCCCTGAAGCGGCGACCGTTATTATGAATCCAGACGGCACGGCGAATAAACTGCCGTCGTCCGATGAATCATCAAAAACCCATCAAAAAGGTATTTCCACGACGATTCTTCAGCGAAAACAACGTGAAGCCCGTGATATGTCATCCAGTGTGCGTTCGGCAGTTAATCGCCGAGGAACCAGTGAAACCTATCCCACGATGGGGACAAAATCGTCGGGTAGTCAACGTTTAGTTCGTAGCACACAATTTGGCCAAGTCTTAGGCTCGCCAGCCTACATGTCACCGGAACAAGCGCGCGGCGAATCGCAAGCAGCCGACAAACGCACCGATATTTATTCATTGGGCGTTATTTTATTTGAATTATTGACGTTGCATACGCCCATTGAAATGGGGACTGACGAAAACGTCCTGCAATTTATTAAACGTGTACAACTTGGTGAACGGGGGAAATTATCTGAGTATTGGCCAGACGCACCCCAAGCATTGCATGTTATTATTGAATGGGCCTTGGCCTTAGACGCGCAAGATCGTTATCCAGATTGCGAAATTTTTGCTGGTGAGCTGCGTACGTTGTTGTCACAATTATCGGCATCGTTTAGTGAAATAGAACGTCAACGTTTAGCAAAAGAACGCGAAGGCGCGTGGTTGCCAGCCGGTAGTTGGGATTTTGCCGCGACGCAGGATTTAGGGCCATTTAGCAGCAATTCGATGGCTATATTAGGCGACGTAGTCGGGCAAGTTATGCATCCGGAAATGGGTGGTTTATTGGTTGGCGGTAATGGATTACAAATTTATCCGTTTCATGCGCCACCAGCCGAAGATATTCGCATTAAAATGAGCGTCGAAGTGGTGCGCGGCTCGGAATTTTGGTTATTCCTGCGGGGCATGCCGCCAGGGCAAGCATATCAATTCCGTATTGGTTCGTACGACGGTAAATGGATGGCTATCGCGCGTGGACAAGGTTCGGATTCGGAAGTAGTATGGCCCGAATGGTTAACCATGCGCCCATTACGCGCTCATGATACGACTTCGCGTCAGCACATGCATCAACGTATTCGTGATATTACCATCGAAGTAGTCGGCTCTAAATTATCCCTCGCCTTGGGCACAGAAGAACCGTTGGTTTTCCAAGATGTGTTGGTGCCATCGGGTACCTCTTCCTCACAAGTGGCCTTGGCGACGTGGAAAACGCAATTGGTGGTGCGCAAAGTTTCTATCGAACGCCGACGCAGTCCGTTGATGGTGCCGAGCCATGCCGTGGCCAATGAATTATTGCGTCAAGGTTTGCATACCTTGGCGATTGACGCTTATCGCCGGTTCATGACCGAGCATCCAGAGACGGAAGAGGCAGCCGAAGCACACTTCATGTTGTGTTTAGCCTATCAACGTGCCGGATTGAATTCAGCCGCAGAATCAGAAATGCGGCAGTTTTTATCGCAACATTTAGATCATTCTTTAGCGCAAGATGCGATCTTCGAATTAGCACGTTTACGCGCGCTGTCGGGACAAGATGGCTTAGAGCGCGCGGTGCGCGAAATTTTGTCGTATCAAGAGTCTGGCGATTATGTCCGCAGTCGTTTTTGTCTGTGGTTATTACCACAGTTGGAAGATGCTGCACGTTATGATGGGTTATCGCCAAACCTTGAACGTGCTCTCGAATTAATTAAACAACTGATTCGTGGCTCGCCCGATGAACAAGTTATTTTAAGCTCTTATGCGCAGACGATTTCGCTGCGTCTGTGTATGTACTTGAGTTACCTCTACGATCGCGGCGACAACGGACATATCGCTTCGTTCCGTACCGGTCTGCAGCGCTGTCGTGCTTTGGGTTATAAATTATCATTGCGCGATCCACGCACCCATGGTGATGATTTATCTTTGGCTCGTCATTTAATGGCCATTAATGACCCAGCTGAAACGGTCCTCTATTTAGGTCGAGCGGATGATAATCCTTTCTTATTATACGATTATGTCCGCGACTTTTTCTCGTTGATGGCGCTCGGTTGCGAAGAGGTTTTATTACAGGCTTTAAATGGTGAAGATGTTACGCCGGTCGAACGTTTATTGCGCGCTGGATTATGGATGCGTAATAATCAAATAGATTTGGCGCGTGAGGATTTAGAATGGTGCTTCAAATTAACTGACTTGGTTGAGGTTGAGCGAACTTCGCTAGTCACGTTGTACGCCGCGCGCATGGGTTGTTATGGTTTAGGTTATTTGCCTTGGGATTTAATGATTGATGGACTCAATAAAGTCCAAGAAGGCATTGAAGCCTTACCATTGACCATGCTCGCCGGTTGGATTGCCGAAACTCAAGGGCATGAAAACGACGCCGCCGAAATATACCGTTTATTATTAGTCGATGGTACCGGGTTTGTGATGGTTGCTCGGCAGGGGCTAGCGCGCATGGGTAAAGATGAAGGCACGCCGGTTGGTGGTGCGCCAGTAGTGGTTAGCGCGATTTAGTGAGTCCGGACCTCCGGACTAATGCACTGGGCGATCTAGCACGCGGTAGCCGATGGCTTCGCTGACATCATCTAGGCCAACGCCTTCGCGGCCGTCGATGTCGGCGATGGTTCTGGCTACTTTTAATATTCGATCATAGGCGCGTGCGCTAAATCCTAATTCCGTGACGGCTTGGTCCAACAAGGTGATTGATGCGGCATCGGCATTTAGGTGTTTGCGCAGGCCGCGTGAATCGAGTGCGGAGTTTGCGCGTCCCTGACGAGCGAGCATGCGGTCGCGCGCGGCGGCCACGCGTTGGCGGGCTTGCGCCGTTGTTTCGCCTTCGGGACCGCCACTGAGTAGTTCGGGTTTTTGTGCGGGTACTTCGACGTGTAAATCAATGCGATCAAGCAAGGGGCCAGAAATACGTCCTCGATAACGGTGAATGGCATCGGCATTGTCGGTACAACGTCGTGTCGGGTGACCTAAATAACCACACGGACAGGGATTCATGGCGGCAACGAGCATACAGCGACTGGGAAAACGTAGGCGGCCACCGCTGCGACTGATGGTGAGGTGACCGTCTTCTAATGGCTGGCGTAACGTTTCCAAAACGGTGCGGCTGAATTCGGGTAATTCATCAAGAAATAACACGCCATGATGAGCTAATGAGACTTCACCTGGACGCGGTACGGATCCACC
>CANETI010000298.1 GCA_947440715.1 Planctomycetota bacterium
ATGTTGCCTGCAGCAGCGGATGCGACGGCCCGTGAATTAGCGACGCTCG
Source organism: Planctomycetota bacterium (assembly GCA_947440715.1). Classification (GTDB taxonomy): domain Bacteria; phylum Planctomycetota; class UBA11346; order UBA11346; family UBA11346; genus BOG-1363. The sequence continues at coordinate 50 of CANETI010000298.1, forward strand.
ATGATGCACAAATCATGGCCGACCATGTGGCAATTTTGCATGGAGAACGCCGTCCGATCCGTGTGCAACCGGCAAAGTCGTTGGTTGATTTACAAGGCGAAGATATTGTCGTGTCATGTGAATTACCGTGCGAAACGGCCATCACCATGATGTTAGATGAAATCCTGAAACCTGCGGTGGATCCGTCATAATGTTGCGCACGGTATTCATGGGCACGCCCGATATCGCGGTGCCGACGTTACGTTGTTTAGCCGCCCTCACCCAGGTGTTGTGCGTGGTGACGCAACCAGATCGACCTGCTGGTCGCGGCCATCACGTGCAACCGTCACCGGTTAAACAGGCCGCCCTCGAATTAGGATTATCCGTCTGGCAGCCAGACAGCATGAAAGGCCAGGCATTAGCACCTCAATTACAAGATGCCGACTTATTCGTGGTGTTGGCTTATGGGGAATTATTACGTCAGGATATCTTAGATCTGCCGCGTGGTGGATGCATTAATTTGCATGCGTCATTATTGCCACGTTGGCGTGGAGCCAGTCCGTTGCAGGCGGTTTTGCGCGCCGGTGAAAGCGAAACCGGAGTGACGGTAATGCGCATGGTGCGCGGTCTTGATGCTGGCCCGATCTATTTCAGCGAACGATTACCACTAACGGAGCAGACCACGTTACCAGAATTACACGATGCGATGGCAGCGCTGTCAGCCGTGGCCATCAAACGCTTTTTAGACAGTTACCCGAACATCATGCCAGTAGCGCAAGTAGAGTCATTGGTAACAACCTGTCGTAAATTATTACCGGAGGACGGTCATTTACATTTTAATAAGCCAGCGGTCGAAATTGCTCGCTGGGTGCGGGCCTATACCCCTGCTCCGGGATGTTGGGCATTTGCGAATAACGAACGCATGCGGATTTTATCAATCTCCCCCGTTCACGATGCACCGCCAATGACGATGGGACAAGTTCTCGCTCTTAATGGCCGGTTATTAATTGGCTGTGTTGATGGCGCGTGCGCTATTCATCGTTTGCAGCCAGCGGGTAAACGCGCCATGGATGTCGCTGATTACCTGAATGGTCATCAACCACCAGCGCAGTTGACCTAATTACGGCAAGCGCTCATTACAGTAAGCACTTATTATAGTGCGCCGTCATTAATAATGGGGGCTGGTGCAGGTTGGGCAGGGGCGACGGCTCCCATGCCATGCATGAGTAACGACATCATTACTAATTGACTGAGCGCAGCGATGGGATTATCAGCGCCATCAGTCAACGACCAAGTGCCACCTTTGGTTACCAATTTCAGGCCAAAACTACGCGGTTTATCTAAGGTTGTGAATGAAACGATGACGGTGCCACTGGTCGGCGTGGCATCGATCACGGTGAAGGCAAAAGAATCGAGTAATTGATCAAGTTTGATGTCATAAATTTCCAGCGCCTTTTTTATTTCCGGTAAGGCAGGCGAAATGTTTTTTAAGAATTCGGCGACCTTTAAACCGCGCGCATCCGAGGCATCACGAATCGACGTAGCCTTTACGGCGGCCGCTAGATGTTCGCTGGCAGCTTTTAATTTTGTTTGATCCGTTAAACCAGCTTTGGGAATAAATGCGGCGATATCTTTGAGCCAGGTATGTAATCCCGCATAATCTAAACTGGGAGTAATGCCTGGTTGTTGGGTATTGGCCGCGAGACCTAAAAAACCAGCGAGTTCGGTCACTTGGTTGCTGAGCGTTTGTGGATTAATCTGCGCCAAAAATGGTTGGGCCATGGCGGCAAGTTGTTCTGCGCCATTCGCCTGACGGGCCATGTTGAGCAAGACATTAATTTGCAGATCAACATAAGCATCAGGTAGACCGACAGCGCGTTGCCATTCGCGCTCAAGTCGTTCTTGATCTGCTGGGGTCAGTAAATTATGGGCCGCCGTTAAATCATTGGCGCGCAGCGCGGTCACCCAGCCATTCGCTATCTGATCGGGCAAAGCAGGTGGGGCTTCCGCCGCCTGCATTCCAGTAAAAGCAAAAATAATGGCGAGCATCGGCGCTAAGTGACGGGCCATGATCTTTACCTCATGGTGTGGAATATGCCCATTAATTTGGCCGACAACAGGCATCGATCCGTCAGCCCCAACTGTCTGTGCGTCTTGCTACAGGATAAGCAGCTGGGGGTTATTGCGCTTATGGATGAGGCAGCATGCTGCTCAGGCCGAGATCGTTGATGGTTGCTAGCCGCTGGCTAGACAAACGGCACGCGTTGTGCTCTCTTGCTCCCAGAAATACATGGCATTTAGCCACAATGACAAAAGGAGTTAATCATGGGCTTCGATCCTATCTACTTAGCTATTATTATTGTCGGCATGGCCGTCTCTGGTCTTGCCGCGCTTTACGTGAAACTCAGCTTTAACCGCGGCGCTAAGGTCGGCTTGCAAAGTGGCCTCACCGGTCGCGAAATTGCTCAGCGCATTTTGCACCATGAAGGCATCACCGATGTCACGGTGCATGAACACCAAGGTTTTTTGAGCGATCATTACAACCCGGGTTCTAAAACATTAAATCTGAGCCCTGCCGTATTTGGTGGTAGCAGTGCCGCTGCGGCTGGCGTTGCAGCCCATGAAGTCGGTCATGCGCTGCAACACGCACAAGGTGATATGACCATGTGGGGTCGGACGATTTTGGTGTATCCGGCGCATTTTGGTTCGATGTTTGCGCCATGGTTGGTGATTGCCGGTGTGATGTTGGCTGGTGGCCAAGCGCTCTTACCTGGTTCGGCATCTTATCTGATTGCGGTAACCGGTGTCGTGTTGTTCGGTGTGGCGACGTTATGCAGTCTCGTCATCGTCGTGAATGAACTAAACGCGTCAAAACGCGCACGTGTGGTTTTGGCCGATATGGGCATCACCCGCCCAGGCGAAGAAGACGACGCAGTGCGTAGTGTGTTGACGGCCGCCGGATTGACTTACATGGCAGCTGCTCTGCTATCGTTGGTGCAATTACTGTACTGGGCATCCATCGTTTTTGGCCGCCGCGATTAATCACGGCTAGACGTCTCCTACCTCATTCCCTAATGTCCTAATCATGCACGACGACGACGATATGAGCTCCGCCTCCACAGCACCGCAGGTGCTGGTTTCCAAAATCAAAGACACCCGCTCGGTTGATTTACCGACGCGCTTGTTCATGGACCGGATTGTGTATCTCGGTCAGGCGATCGATAACACCGTCGCTAATTCCATCGTGCAGCAATTATTAGCGTTGCAGCTCGAAGACGCCAAAAAACCAATCACGCTTTATATAAATAGTCCAGGTGGCTCGATTGTTGATGGCATGGCCATTTACGACGTTATCAAAAAGAGTCCATGTCCAGTGCATGCCGTGGTTGCAGGTATGGCTGCCAGCATGGGTGCGATCATTTTAAGTGGTTGCACCAAAGGCCATCGCGCAACCTTGGCGCATGGCGAAGTTTTATTGCATCAACCATTGGGTGGTGCACGTGGTCAAGCAACCGATATCGAAATTAGCGCTAAACGTATTTTGAAAATGAAAGATATGTTGCTGAATATTCTGGCGGAAAATACCGGACAAAAAGTCGAAAAAGTCCACGAAGACTGTGACCGCGATTACTGGCTTGATGCTGAGGAAGCCAAAGCTTACGGCATTATCGATAAGATTATTTAAGTCGCGATAATTTTATGCTGATGCGATTAGCCCACCGCTCGCGGTGGGCTTTTTCGTTAAGCTTTCTTCGCTAGGCGAGCAACCAGCACGCCGCCAATAAATAATTGTAGTGGGTGGTAAATAATCAGAGGCAAGGTTAACCATACGAGGTCCGGGCGCTGGGCGTATAAAATGGAAACTAAGGGAATGCCCAGGGCCAAGGTTTTCTGGGTCGAGCAGAATAATGCAGCGATGCGATCTTCATGGGTAAAGCGAAACAGCGAAATAGCGCTGCATGACC